>JBJOGT010000210.1:0-2832 GCA_046048115.1 Cyanobacteriota bacterium
GGAAATTGCCTTGGGGGTTCTTAAACCGATATTCCACAGGTTGAAGAAAGGGGTAGTCATCTGAATGTAATGATGACACAGAAACCTTATCTGTTATGGGATGTAGACTTATATTGCTATCATTAATTTTTGACGAAGAAAAATATTATCAAAAAATTTAAAGTTAGCAAGAATAATTACCGATCGCCTAATCCATCCCCCAGATAATTTACGCTCAGAACGGTTAAAAAAATGGCTAATCCTGGAAAAACCACCAACCAAGGTGCGGTTTCTAAATAATCTTTGGCAGTGTACAACATTTGCCCCCAGGTAGGCACATCGGGGGGAAACCCTAAGCCCAAAAAGCTCAATGTTGATTCTGTGATGATGGCATTGCCCACCGCTAAGGTCGCGGCCACAATGATTAAATTAATCACGTTGGGTAACAAGTGCCACCGAATAATCTGAAAGGGACTAGCCCCCAAGGCGATCGCCGCTTGGACAAATTCCATTTCCCGAAGTTTGAGTATACTACTCCGCACCAATCGAGCCACACTCATCCAATTGAGGAGGCCAATTAACCCTACCACCAAAATGAAAATGCCGGTTTCGGGGGACGTAGCACGGGTGACGGGGTCACGGAATAAATACACCACTAATAGCACAAGAGGCAATTGGGGCAGAGCTAAAAATAGATCCGTAATCCGCATCAAAATAATATCTAACCAACCGCCAAAATAACCGGCGATCGCCCCAATTAGGGTTCCCAAGGTTAAAGAAACGGCCATTGCACTAATACCGACGGCCAGAGAAATTCGCCCTCCCATTAATAATCTTGCCAGTTGATCCTGTCCTAAATCATTGGTCCCCAGGGGATGTTGCCAACTGGGAAAAGCGGTCGTTTGGCTGAAATCAATTTGATCGATGGGAACTCGATAAACCCAGGGGCCAACCATAACAGCCAAAAAAATTAGCATTAAGGTCATTAAACCCAGTAACGCCAATGGTTTTTGCCCCAGACCTATTCTAAAAAATCGATAAATTATCGCCATATTAACTAGGGTTTTGAGGTCAATCCTGATTTTTACGCTGTGTTTTCAACGAAGGAATGAATAAAGCCTTCAAAAATTGTTATTACAGCTATTCTCAATAAAAACCGATTAGACTAGCCTAAAATTTTATAGTGACAATAACCTTTTTCCCAAAAAAATTGCACGAACGCTAATCTTGTACCATGTTTGAGCAAAAATTGGAGCTATAGGGATGATTTGAGTTTTTCTTCCGAGGGACTGGGCTGGGTCAAGCTGGCCGGAGTAATGGCTATTCCGTCCCGCAATTCTAAAATTCGTGACACCGCAATGCGTTCCCCCGCCGTTACCCCGGAAATAACTTGATAGGATTGACCTTGAATGCCACCTAGGACAACGGGGGTCTGTCTAGCTACCAAACCATTGGTCGTAGGGGATTGTTGGGGGCTAGGAGAAGAGCCATCTCCATTGGATTCCTTGTCAGCGGTTTGGGGACGGGCCACAAAAACAAATTTTTGAGCCCCAATGGAAGTAATGGCGGTGGTGGGAATTAGAAAACCTGGTTGTTGATCCCAAATAATTCTTACCCGTACATATTGATTGTTACGTAAGGTGCCATCGTTCTTAAAAATCACCTTAGCCAGTACTGATTGGGCATCAGAGTTAGTGGTTGGTGAAATAAAACTAATGCGTCCTACTTCCCCTTCTTGACCATCACTACGAATAATTTCCACGGGGAGACCAATACGTAAATCTTGATAACGCTCGATTGGGACGTTTATGTCTAACTCAAATTCGGTGTTGTTGGTAATGGTGGTGAAACTTTCCCCTGTGCGGACAAAATCCCCAATTTGTAAGGGAATATCCCCCACAATGCCACTAACGGGAGCAACGACACGGTTGTAGATTAACTCCTGGGATGTGGCCCCAAGTTGACCCCGAGCCTGTTCGATCGCCCCCCGTTGGGAATCAGTACTTGCTTGGGCCGCTTGAACCCGTTGTTCCGCCGCTTGCAGATTTTCTTTGGATTGCTGGAGGGCCGCCCTGGCCGCTTCCACATTCCCTTGATTCGCCGCAACGGTGGCTTTTGCTGCTTGGACTGTTTTTGAGGCCGCTTCCACACTGGCCTGGGCGTCTTTTAATTCCGTTGTGCGATTATCGAGATCCTGTTGGGGTTGTACACCGGTTTCAACTAAGAAGGTAGACCGCTTAAAGTTAATTTCTGACAGGTTGAGGTTGGCTTGGGCTTTTTTCAGATCCGCTTCTTGGGTTTTAAGCACCTCCTGGGCATTGGCTAAGTTGGCGATCGCCGTGGCCACATTGGCCTGTTGACTGGTCACAAAGGATCGGGCCGCATCCCGCTCTGATTGAGCCGTGCGGAGGTTAGCTTCACTGGCTTGAAAATTTGCCCGTTGGATATTGAGATTACCCACGGCGGCATTAACATTTTCCTGTTGCTGGGTTGGCTCTAGGAGTAAAATCGGCTCCCCTTCATTAACCCGCTGTCCCCAGGAGGCATAGATTTTCAAAATTCGCCCATCGATTTTAGGGGCAAGTTGCACAAATTTTGTGGCCACCAGGTTACCCACAAACTCATTACTATCAATGACCGTAGTAGTTTCCAGGGTTTTCAACTCCACGGGAATGGCCCTGGGCCCTGCCCCCTGTTGGGCAGCCTCTTTGTTACCACAGGCTGTACTCAGGAAGGCGACCCCCACTAAAAGACCAATTGAAAACCTTAAACGCGCTTTAGCCATGGGTTCAAAGGGAAAAGACGAAGAGACGTAACAACAATAGTAAACTGCGATGCTTGCTAGGCTCCAGT
>JBJOGT010000211.1:0-2944 GCA_046048115.1 Cyanobacteriota bacterium
CTGACGCGCTAAATCATCTTGACTCCATTTTTTGTTATCTCTTGCTTCCTTAAGCTTAGATTGACCGTTTGGTGTGGCTTTTAGCTTTGCATCATTCATCAATTTGAGCCCAAAATTAGCCTGTTTTTAACAAGATTAACAAGGAATAACACGATCAAACATAGCTGCTAACCACACTGACAAATTGCTGTGGCGTGATGGAGTTAAGCCCATCAGTTTGTAGGACATCCAATGAACAATTTACAAAACGCCCAAATCAACGTTCCCAGTCAGCCAATTCCCAGCGTCCCAACCCCGACAAATGCTCCTCCATTTTCTGGTGGTGATCCCTTTTGGATTATTGTGGCTCTTGCCATCTTGGTTAAGGCAATTCTGGGTAACGGCAACGCCAACGACAAAGGCGATCATCTCAACTAATACTAAGGGGCATTTTTCTGGGGTCTTGCCCGCCCCACCAAAGAAAATTTAACCTACTATTAATGGCGATGATATGACCGATCCTTTATTCCCTACGCCCCAAACTTAAGACGATCTTGGAGGCGATCGCCTACTGGGAGAAGACTTTTATGTGGCGGGCGCGTAGCATGCCTTTGGCATCGCCTATCATGAATGGTTTATTGTTGATAATTCCTTAATTTTTCAATAGCAGCGCCAAATAACGTTTTACATTTACCACAATACCCCTGTTAAGGTCATTTTTGTACTGATAATTTACGATCATTTTTGACGAGAAATGGGCATTCCAGTGTTTGATGGAGGTGCTTTTTCACAAGGATGGGTCATCAATTATTGATTTTGGGTCGTATCCTGAGACTAGGAAGTGCCTCAAACCCTTTAAAATCAAGGGCTAATACTTTTGTAACCTTAACAGGGGTAGTCTGATCAACCTGCGGAATGTGGGTTTGAGCCTTAATCCTTTATTTTTTGTTTGCCGACCACTTTTCGTATGAGCCATCCCCAAACGGTGGCTGTACTAGCGCCAAGAATAGTAAGGGGTTCGGGAATTGACTGAATTTGATAATAACTTTCTTCTGTCTCAAACAAGAAGGTTTCGTATTGACGATAGTATTTTTCAACCCATTCATGACGGTGAGGATCGAAGTTAGAATAAAATTCTTCGAAAGTTAAAACTTTTTTGTATTTTTGATTGAAATTGCTAACATAAGTAACAATTTGAAAATCTGGATCCCACGTCAGATCATATTCATAAGTCTCGCTGTCTAATTCTTGATTTTCACGATAATAAAAGCCTTTAATTTCCGAATAGCCATCCTTGTATGGCCAATATTCATACCACTCATCAATTAAAAGGGGTCCGCGTTCAGTCCGATTATAAGTAAATGTATCGGTTATTGTAGCGGCAAGCGAGGGGCTAATGGTCAAGCCAACTGACCCAATGGAAGTAAGAAAAAAAGAGAGGAAAAGTTTCGTCTTCATCGATGACACCAGAAAAATATGGACTAATCCTCAAGCTACGGTAAAAAATATGAATTGTCCAACGGATGATTACAGAATTTAATAGAATGTTCTTAAAATTTACAATTCTCAACTGTCTATGGAGGGAACTGATCAAAAAATCGTGGAAGCGTTCTAAAATGCAATGAATCGAAAGAAGACCGCATGACGGCAAGACCGAAAAAATGCCCAAATCGGGTAGATGAAGTACTAGACGAGCTATTAGAAGCAAGCCAACCGGGTGTTGTCGTGGTGAATGAAAAACCAAACAGCGCCAATCGAATTATCGAGTTTTTGGGAAAAAGAGGGACTGTTGCGGACAAGGCAAGGGAGATGTTGTCCACAGGTATGATTGAAACGTCCAATATGATTAGTCAGACCAGAATCTTTGCCAACGGGACGATGACGTTTAGAGGGAATAACCTTCCGATAAGACTGCCAAAAATTAATGATAGCAACGTAAGCCTGTATTATATGGCATATAAGGCTTCTGTGTCATCATTACATTCAGATCACCACTAAAGTTTAGATGTCGGGTTAACCAGTTCAGTATTACGATAACGACAGTGCTTAAATTAGAGCAATTTGGGGATGGGAAATAATCAAGTGGGACTTCATCGCGTAGGGGTCTGTTCGCGGATCTGTGACGGCTATAACTATTTCCGCTGACTAAGCCTTTAGGATAAACGCTGTTTGATAAAGGTAACTAATTGACCCATTTGTTTTTTCAGGAGTTCGACTTCCCCCGATAGTTTGCCGACTTGTTCCCGGAGTTGTTGAACTTCTGCGGCCAAATCTCCCCCTGGGGCGACCGGGGTGGCTGGGGCGGCTACTGGAGCATCGGTAACCTTCGCATATTTTTTGGCCTTAACCATGGCTTCTTTAATTGCCGCCACTAATTCCCGTTGTTCAAACGGTTTTTCCACAAAGGCAAAATATTCAAAGGGTTCGGGAATTTTTTCAAGCACTTCCTCTTTGCGCCCCGACATCAGAACCAGTGGGATCGCTCTTAGTTCTTGATCGTCTTGAACGGACTGAAATACTTCCCATCCGCTCATTTTGGGAAGTAGAAAATCCAGCATGATTAAGTTGGGACGCTCACTGCGGATCAGGTTAAACCCTTCTAGGCCGTCCTTTGCTTCTAGTACTTCAAAATTACCTTGGGGTAACATATCCCGCACCCGCATACGAATTACTTTACTGTCGTCGATGACCAGAATCTTGTGGGTGGACACGGTAGACTCTCCTTCGAGAAATTGTGGAAAAACAGTGAGAGCAGAGCTTCGGATTCTGCAAACCCGTCAAAATTCTTGCTTTCTTCGTAACATCTTAAAGGAATTTGGAAGGCGAACAAACTTCTTTGATGGAATGCTGACGAATTGGGAACTTAGACGGGCAATGTTTGTTTGAGTTGGGCCGCCCTATCTAGGGAGTTGGACAGAAACGGCCCTCCATCGACCTTAATTTAATAGCTCGGCTAAATCGGATA
>JBJOGT010000212.1:0-3587 GCA_046048115.1 Cyanobacteriota bacterium
TGTTTTGAAAATGGGCACAAGGTCTTTTTGTTTTAATTCATGTTCTTCTATTAAAACTTGCAGAAGTTCGACACCATAGATATCAGTAATCATCTCCCCTTGCTGTTGTTCGTATTCGTAAATTAAGGTGCCAAGAACGTCCAAATAGTCGGCTTCATCAGCGGTTAATGCTTCTTTATCGAGTAGATTATTAACCACGGCTTGGGTTGCCTCAAAGTCTTGTTCGGAGCGAATGGGGCGGGGGGGGAAAGACTGAATTAGGTTTAAGTATGTAACGCTCATAGCAATATTTATGGCAAGTAGGATAATTTATTTTTGACAAAAATTAATCTGAAAAATTGAGTGTTTAAAGAGGAAAGCAAGATGATTTAAAGATTTAATCTAAGGTAGCTATTCCTTACTCTTTGAGGAAATTAGATTTATGATTTAAACCATGAATCCTGTTTCCAATTACCTTTGCTATAGTCTGCGTGGGTTAACACGGCTCTGATATAAACTCGGCCACTATTGCTCTCATTTGTAGGAAAGATAATTTTGGTGATGAGCCTATAATTATTTCCACCAATGTTAAATACAGTTAGTTGCCCAACTGGATCGGCATGGGGAAAGGTTTGACGAACATCATCTAAATGCTTCCACTGGCTATGGCTGGCAATTTTGTACCAAGCCGTTAAGCTCGCTTTGGCATTTGGATGGGTTTCCCAGAATTGCTTCAGGGCAGTTTTCGAGATGATGTGCATAGGCAACGTTGCTCAAGATGGGGTTGACAGCCATCATCTGCTTCCCTCGACTATGGGGTTAACCACAATCAAATCTTAGCGTTTTGCGAAGTTTTTGGCAATGGTGATTATGGAGTCAGGTATTGGTCTATTTTTTCGAGAAATTTACGGTGGTTTTTGTAGTGGATTTCGCCGTCATGCTGTAACCGACCGACGATGATGCCGGGGTGACGGTTTTGGCTTTTGGCAAAGTCTTCTAGGGATTGTTTTGAATAGCGGGACGATCGCCGTTCGATAAATTCCTTAAGGGCATCATGATCAATAAGCCAATAGCTAGAGAGTTGGTCGGCTTCAATTTCTTGGGGGTTGTCATCAAGGTTGGCTAGGTCATCGATAAATATGCCTTCATGGCCAGCAACGATATGGGCGAGTTCGTGCATGAGGGTAAACCAAAAGTTATCGACTCGGTTATACCGGAGACTCAGGGCAATGACGGGGTTTTCGCCGATCATCCATGTTGCGCCGTCGAGGTAGGTCTGGGGCAGGTGAGGGACGATCACAAAATAGATGCCCTGGGACTTAAGGAAGTCTGGGATTTTAGCAATGTCTTCGAGGTTTTGGGCATAGGTGAGTAATTCGGGAATGGCTGCCGCTAATGTCTGACGGTCAAATTTCCCGACGGTCTGTTCTTGGGCAAGGTGTTCAACTCGTTTTGTCCAGGCGATGAGGTTAATGTCTTCGGGTGCGAGGTCGTTGTTGTGGCGGAAGTTGACGGCTAGTCGTGGGGTTTCAGTGGGAGATTTGATCCCAAGAAAGTTACAAATTGAGGCTTCTAGCTCGTCAATGGTTTTTGTTTTAGGTAGCCATTGGCGTTTGATCAGTTCGGAGACTGGGGCGATCGCATATAAACGACTGCGTCTCGAAATGGCTTCATCGCTGTGCTTTTTTTGGGCGAGGTGTAGACGGTAGTTCGTTTCGAGATTTGTCCAAAATTCGGCAGGAATATCAAAGGCTGCGGCTAATTCGATGGCAGTCTCTGGGGTGATTTCTTTTTTGGCGTTAATAATGGCGCTAATGGTTTGTTCAGGACGATCCATGATCTCAGCGAGATCTTTCTGTGTCCAACCACGGGCTTCTAACTCGCAGCTCAAAATTTTACCAGGAGTTACGATTCTGGCAGGGGTGAGTGTATTTGTCATGGCTTGCCTCTCTCACCTATATCGCTGGTGGCGCGGCTTACTTGTTTGCTTTAAAAAACGATGTACTTTTTTTGCTTAGTGATAATCGACAATTTCTATGATCAGTAGATATTTGTCGTTCGGGTCTGTTTCTATGGTGAAAATTAACCGAAATTGCTGATTGAGGCGGATCGAGTATTGCCCTTTCACACCTCGCTTTCCTTTTAATTTTTCAGGTTTGCGTCCTCCTATTTTTTTGTTAAGTAGAGTTTGCTCATCTGGAACTGATTCTAAAATCAGCATGACCTCGAAAAAGTTGTCAATGACTTCTCCGGGGTACTTATGAGCGTTTTTCTCTTCGGTATAAAGTTGTTCAAGTTTTTTAGATTTAAATTCAAAATTCATGACACCCCCCTCACATATTTGGGCAATAATCGCTTACTCATACAATTATAGAATAAGCACTTATGCTTTGGGGTGAATCACTAAATCTATTATACGCAGTTTTGTGAATAATAGTTGCCCCGGTGGGTGTCATCGATCAGAACCAGTGGGGCTTTAAAGTAGTTAGTACGCTATCTATGGGGGATTAACTCGCAATTCAAGGCTTAAGTGCCACTGCATATAGTTTTATAGAATTTTGTTAAAAATATTCAGAGTGGGGGGTGACCCCCCCAAAACACAAAAACCGCGACCTGTAATCCGGTGGCGGCTCGTGCGGCAGTCCTACGACTACCCCTGGGTTGTACCCTACTTTGCTTATACTGCACTCTGACCAAGGGGGAACTAAAGCAGATGGTTAACTCGGACTTTGCCCGTAAGGAGGTCGTGCATTAATCCTTTTTTCTGTAGTCTGAGTTTTTCGATATAGGCTTCTTCTTGAGAAATTTTGGTATTTTTAGATTGAATAACTTGAGTAATTAGTCGTTGTTCATTTTCATTAGGTATAGCTACAAGAAAATTCTCAACATCATTTTTTGTAATATTCGGATCTTTTCTTGTACTTACAGCAACAATTTTCCAGCGATATCTTAAATATTGAATCTGATATAGAAAAAAATAACAATCAATATTTTCACGTAGAGAAACTAAATTACTTAAAGTTTGCTTTGTTGTAGATTCTTTTTTTAAAAGACCAGTTCTTCCAATTTGTTCCCAGCCTCCATACATCGCTATTAATATAGTTTCTTTAGGCAAAAGTTTAACACTACATTCACGTAATGCTTTAGTAGTAATTTTTTCATCAGTTTCATATATTTCTCCTTCATTTAAATCCATTGTTTTTACCCAAGGAATAGAACCACCAGAAAAATATTCAGAATGTTTCTCATGAAGAGGAGTTGCTCCTGTCTGAATCTGAAAAATATCCTTAAGTGACTCAACCATCCACTCCTTCGGAATAAGCCCGATCGCCGACTGTTTGAATTGTTCTGGATGCTTTACGGGGTCACGGATTTCGCCGTTTTCGTCAATGCCACAAGTCAGCAAGTCATGGACTAAGCCCGTCTTGATTTTCTTCAGCTTGGCGATACACTCCTCTGTTTTGGCGATCGGCTACAGTCCCAAATCGAGGCCATTCTCAAGGGAACTGCGTTAACTACTACAAGCCAAACCCCCAAGAATCAAGCTAACTCAGGGGTTCGTGCGCCCTATGAATGGGGCGGGATGTATTTTCGCTCCAAGGTCGAGA
>JBJOGT010000213.1:0-3993 GCA_046048115.1 Cyanobacteriota bacterium
CTAAGGGTTAAAACTGATTTCTTGGAAAGCACCCCTCGCGTAGTCAAGCTTGTGGGGTTTTCTGTTTAAATATCGGGCAACCCTAGGGTGAAATATTCACTGCCAATTGCCGACCAAAATATAATTGCCCCAAACGTAGGGATCGGGGTCTTGGGCAAAGATGGTTAATTGGGCTTGGTGTAGGGCTTCGGCCTTGGATGTATTGGATTGACTGAGTTGGCGATAGAAGGCGGTCATTAATTCTGTGTTGGCCTCATCTTCCGCTTGCCAGAGGGTGGAAATGGTGGTGCTGGCCCCGGAACGGATGGCGATTCCCGCTAATCCCAGCACGGCTCGGTTATCCCCCTGGGCCGATTCACAGGCACTCAGGACGAGGAGGTCAATGGCAGCTTCCGGGGCATTTTGTTGATATAACAATTGGTTTAAATCTTTGGGGCGAATCAGTTCGTTATAGGCAACTAAATAGGTTTGCTCTGGGTTAGAACTAAATACCCCGTGGGTTTTCCAATGAATGATGGAAACGGGTTGATTATTTAATTGCCGCTGGATATTTACCTTGGTAAAGGCTTCGTTGGTTAAGGCGGTGGTTTGCTGATTAAATTGGGCAATATTATTTAATTCCCGCTGGAAGTCGGCGATCGCCTCCACTTCAATCGTCACTTCATCCCCAAGGGTTTGGGCAATTTCTACGCCCCCCGTCAGCATGGCATTGGTGGTTTTGGGGCGGGTTTGTAGGAGTTGTAAGCTGGGCACCACGGCGATCGCCCAGGGTTTTTCTAGTAAATATTGGTTGCCATCGTATAAAACGCTCATGGGCACGTTACGAAGTTGGCCATCGAGGATAAAGGCTAGGGTTTTCAAATTCGGTTGATTATTTAAAACCGGCTCCAAGGGAGCGATTAACCACTGATAGACCTTACGGGACTCGGCTAGAATTTCCGCTGTGTTGCCCCGTTTTTTTAGGTTGGTTAATAAGGGATCTAGGGCGGCGGCCATTTGTTGGCTACTGACCTTGACCGTTGTGTAGGCGGTTTCGTTGGCAGTTTGATAAATAATCACTAACTGATCCGCTAACTGAATGGGATAAATGACCAGGGTACTTTCATCTAACCCTTGAAACTCGCCTTGCTGTCCCGATAAATCACATTGCAAAAAGTTTTCGAGTTCCGCTAATTGCAGTTTTTCCACCTGTTGAATGACTTGCGCCAAGGTTTGGCTTTGATCCCCCTCGGGCGTCTGCTGAATTAATGCTTGGATGTAACCGCGATAGAGGGGTTCGACTTGATCCCGAAAGGAAAATTGCTGATCGGGACTCAGGGTTAATAAATCTTTGCGGATGGTATCCACGGTGGCGATCGCCGTTTGATAGTGGTTTAAGGCAGTTTGGGGTTGATTTTGTTCGCTGGCCAGTCGAGCCAGTTGCCATTGCCATTGGAAGGCTAGTTCGGGATCATTTTGGGATAAATAAAGGGCTTGTTGGGTCGTGTTAACCGCCTGTTGTTGTAACGTTTTCTGTTGAGGGGAATAACGGGATTGCTGGCTGAGAAATTCATAAAATCCCCCCAATTTGCCCAGGGTCAATGCCATCAGGCGATCGTCGCCCAAAGATGCGGCTTGGTTGGTGATTTGTTCTAATTTTGTGAGTATATCTTGGTATTCCGCGTTGGAGCTTTGCTGTCGGAAACGGGTCAAGGCTTCAGCTTGTAATAATCCGGCTTGAATGGTGAGGACGGGATCAGTAAGGCGATCAAGATCTAACGACCGGGCTAGGCGATCGCCGTCAGTGTAATTTTGCAACGCTAGGAGAATTTTGAGGCGATTTAAATCGGCTTTGAGTTTAAGGGTTTGATCGGTATTGGGCGGCAAAGATTGATAGGTGGTTAACGCTTGCTGGTAAAAATTCTGAGCACTTTGGGTCAACGGTGCGGACTCCCCCTGCCAGGGTAAATAGGCATAGCGAGGGGGTTGATTACGTTCCCTTTCCACGTTTCCCAATGCCCCATACACATTACCCAAACTCAGCAACAGTTCCGGTGTTTGGGGACTGGCTAAGGATTCCAAAATAATTTGGGCGTTGTACAGTTGCCCCACGTCCCGCAAGGCATTGGCGAGTTGTCCCCAGGTCGTTAAGTTTGTCCCCGATTCCAGGCGTTTGAGGCGATCAGCCAGCAGTCGGAGTTGGGTTTGTTCACAAACGGGATTTTCTAACCCCACCTCTGCCGCCGCCCCTAGGCAGGCCTGTTGGTAAAACCCCAATTGTCGTAAGACTTCCAGGTAGGCTTGACTGACGGAAGGCCGGTGGGGGGAGTTTTGGCCCAGGGTAGTTAACGCCAATTGACAGCTTGTTTGCGCGGCCTCTGCCTGGCCCTGCTGGAGTTGTAACTGACACAGGTTACTGGCGGTAATGGCAATATGGTCTTGATTGGGGGGAGATTCCGCCTGGAATTGGGTCAAGGCGGTTTGATAGGCGGCGATCGCCCCGGCCATATCCCCCTGGTTAAACCGTTCCCGAGCCTGATTCACCAACCCAACCCCCGAGGGCGGAGACTGGGCCAAGGCTGGTAGCAGGGACAGCGTTAGCCCCAGGCTGATCAAAAACACACTCAATAAACGCAACAAACGGGGAAAGCGCATAGGTTAAGGTTGTTGACAGGTTAGGCGAAACGGTAACAGGGAGAGGGATTGCGCCGATGGCGGGGCAGGATTACTTTGGAAGTCATCCAGGGGGATAGGGGTAAAAGTCGGGCTAGGGGTCCCATCAAAAAAGGTCGGTAGGGAGCGGGGAATGCCCCCTTTGCCAATTTCATAAAATGCCGCTTGCCCCTGACTCCGTCCCGCCTCACAGCCCCGTTGCAAAGTAACATTAACGGTTTGTTCCGGTAGGCGATCGACCCCCCGCAAGGGATTCAGATCGGGAATGTTTAAAATAATGTTGCCGTCAAAGCCAAAGTCGGAACTGGCGGTGATGGTACTAGTGGGAAACGGTGCATCCCCCACCGCAAAACCAAATAAATAATTGGCCGCAAGATTAATGTTGCCCCCGTTGCCGGTAAAGGCATTAGCACTGATCTGGTTATTGCCGTAGAGATCGCCAAAAATCTGGTTAGCCTGAATGGTGATGTTACCCCCATCGCCCCCGGCCTGGGCTGTGCCTGCTGTGGCGGAAATTTGGCCATTACCTAAAAATATCAACTGATCGGCGATCGCCAGGGTGATGTTGCCCCCTTGGTTACTAGCGGTTTGGGCGAAAAAGCCCGCATTATCCAACACCAAATCCCCCGCAAACAGGGTAATATTTCCCCCCACGCCGCTACCCTGATTATTGGCAGAGATTTGGGCCCCATTGGTGAGGCTAACCAGGGGGGGATCGATGAAAATGTTGCCACTGTCCCCTGTGGCTTGGGGTTCCCCGTCGGCAAAAATACCGCTGCCGGGGCCGTCAATGGTCAATGCATCCGTCAACTGAATATTGATCGATCCCGCCTGTCCTGCACTGCTCGTACTGGTGCGAATTTGACTCCCCGACTGGATATCTAGGCGATCGCCGTTCACCGTAATTTGTCCCCCTTGGCCGTCCCCAGTGGTGGAAGCGCTAATTTCTACACCATTCTTTAGGGTGACATCCTGGGCTTCCATGGCGATCGTGCCCGCGTTACCGCTACCGGATGTAGTGACCGATACTTTACCCTGACCGTCTAGCTGGAGCGTATTGGGCGCTTGCACGGTAATATTGCCCCCATCCCCGGCGCTGGTGGTGGAAGCTGAGATAAAGCCGTTATTGCGGAAATTAATGGCTAGATTGTTGCTGGTATGGGGAGTAATGACTAAATTCCCCGCCTGGGTGACACTATTGGTTTCGGCAAAGATACCCAATTGCCCCGCAATGTTGAGAGTATTGGCGTTGAGGTTAATGCTGCCGCCCCCTTCCGTGTTGGTAGCGGTTGCCGTGGCGGTGGCACTGAGTTGGGCATTATCCCCCAGGGTTAAGGTCTC
>JBJOGT010000214.1:0-3435 GCA_046048115.1 Cyanobacteriota bacterium
GTTGGGAAAGATCCGGGGTCTCCCCCAGAAATAGAATACGCTCAATCAAGCGACTAGCATGCCCTGTCTCATCCTGCATTTCGTGGTCAATGCGTTGATAAAGTTTTTGCAGACCCCAATCTTGGTACATGCGGGAATGAATAAAATACTGATCCCGTGCCGCGAGTTCTCCCCGGAGCAGCTTGTGAAGTTGGGCGAGCACAGCCGGTTTTCCTTTCATAATCAAAATTCCTTGACGGTAAAAATCATCAATGTAAGGGTGGGCGGCATCGGCGGTATTCAACGTACCACAAGCCCCGAACACCCCCCTAATCCCCTTTAATAAGTTAGCGCACTGGCTGACTGAACCCCAATCTTGACCGCTCTCCTGCCCCAAACCCCTATAAGGATGTTAAGGGAAATCATGGTAAAGTGAAAAGCCGAATTCAGATTTCTCCCTTTTTCTCGATTTCTCCCCTATGCGCGTTAACAAATTAAAGCAATCGTTTTTCACCTTGCCCTTGTTGCTGGCCTTAAGCATGGGAGCCTGCGTTCTGCTCACCGCCCTAGTGAGTTATCGATTAGGGGATGCGGCCCTCGAAGGGGTTACCCAACCGGAAACCAACCCCAGTCAAAAATATATTACTAAACCGAAGAAAGCGGCGGACAACCAACCAACAGTCAAGTTTGTCGCAGTTGATATCGCTAAGACAGCAAAAGAAACCCGAACTTATATTCAAAATCAACTAAAAGCAGCTTCAAAAAACAATAAACCTGCCGCCAATACCCCAGCTCAAGAAGGGACACAATCCCCAGAGGCTGATACACCAAAAAAGCCCTAATCCCTAACCAAGTTCCTTCGTCACAACAGACAGAAAGTCAACAGATTATCTTCAAAGTTGACTGCATTGTGCAAAAAGGGAATGGTGTGCAGTTAGGGGTGAGTTTACAAAATAACCAAGCCCAGGCAGTGGAATTTTTATATAGCTTTTTAGAAGTACGGGATCAGGATAATAATCTCTTAAGCTCATTGACAGAATCCTTGCCCCAAACATTACCGCCAGACGGCAAAATCTACACCGGCACCGTTGAAATTCTAGGGACGTTATCTGACACAATTTCTAGCCTTTCCGTACGACTTGCCAGCTATCCAGACGAAAAGGTTAAACTGCAAGTGAATGGGATTTCATTACCTTAATGGGAAGACGTTAACCCTTTTCTTTTTGCTGTTTACCGAACAGTGGTGATTGTTTCTTTTGGGTCTGATGTCATGCCAAGAATGTCTTTTTCGGAAACCCTTAAATCGTCATTTTTGCCACCGCTGCCCCTGCGTTCTGGTTTGGCCATGACGCTATTTAATGCCTTTGTGGCCAATGACCGTTGGCTGAAAAGGGCAATGGATGATGAACCGATTTATACGTCCCAAGTGATGACGGGGGCTAATGGTGTACCACTTCATGTCTGGCGATCGCCAATTCCCCCCCCAGCCAAAGGCACGTTGATTGCCACCTATGGCATTACGGGAACACTGGAGAATCAAGGCTTTTTGCGCCAATGGGGACGTTGGGCCTACAAACGGGGCTATGGGGTGTTGCTATTAGACTGGCGGGCCCATGGCAAAACGGCAGAATTATCACCGACTTTGACCTCCGATGGGTTGTATGAAGGGGAAGATTTTGTCCACCTAGCGGCCCAGGCTAAGGCGTTGGGTTATCCAACTCCATTTTGGTTCGGTGGCTATTCCCTGGGGGGACAATTGGCGTTGTGGGGAATTTATAAAGGGCAACGTGCGGATCAGTGGGGACAGTTTGAGTCCTTAACCCCGGCGGATATGGGGGGGGGCATGGCCATTTGTCCCAGTTTAGAATCGGAACGATCCCTGCGTTATCTCACGGCCCATCCCCTCGGTCAGTACGTAGAAAAGGCGATCGCCAAAAACCTGAAAAAATTAGCGTGGGAATTGCACCAGCACCATCCCGATGAATTTGATCCAGAAGCCATTGAACGGGCCAATAGTATTTGGGGCTTTGACGAAGCATTGGTGATTAAACGATTGGGCTTTGCCAGTGTGGGGGACTATTACGCCGCCAGTAGTGCTTTGCCGTTGTTGCCCCAGTTAACTAAACCGACGTTTTTGTTATATGCCGCCGATGATCCCCTATTTGACCCCACCTTAGTACCTGAATTACAGGGCTTGGCCAACCAGTTATCTCCCTACCATCCCCTTCATATTCAACTCACTCGCTTTGGGGGGCATGTGGGATATATTGCCCAGCCTACCTGTCAACACCACCACCAAGACCCTGATGAATTGTGGGCCATTCACCGCTCCCTCGATTGGCTCGATCGCCAAAGTTCCCTTCACCATGCTGCCCAAGCTGTTTCCCTGCCTGTGGGGGGGTCAGTCTAATGGATCTTGGCTAAAAAATTAAGAATTTTGACTATTGGCGGTACAGGACAGAAAAACCGGCTTAATCTGGAGGAAATCCGTCAAGGACTGAATAATGTTATTTCACCTGGCTAATTTTCCTTACTGGTTGCTGCTCGTTGTCGGCTTACTCTGCCTGGGCTTGATGGTGATCAGCGGCGATGGGGAGGATGAGTTGGATTTTGATACGGCGATCGCCGGTAGTCCAGAGCTAACTTTAGATGTCACGGATTTAGATGTGGATATCGACGATGGCGGCGATCTAGAAACGGGAGTCAGTGCCCCCATTCCCCTGCAAGTATTAGCCTTTTTTGGCGTTGGCAAAGTGCCCCTGATGATCCTTTTGGGTATTGATTTTAGTCTGTGGGGAATTCTAGGCTGGATCTTGAATGTTGGCGTAGGTAGCGTGACCGGAACCATGCCGACTCGCTTTTTTGGCCTAGCGGGACTCATCTTTTTCACCGCGTTAGGACTGAGTTTATGGATGGGGCGGTTATGTTCCCGACCGATCGCCAGTTTGTTTAAAACCTTTAGTCAAGATGTTAGTGATGATCGGGTCATTGGTTGTATAGGAACGGTAACGTCGAAAAAATTACCCTACTTAATTAGTGGCAAAATCGGCCAGGGCCATGTTTACGACAGTGCCGGAAATTTATTAACCCTGAGTGTGAGTTTGCCGGATTGGGCCACCGTTGTTCCCCACCATAACCAAGAAATTTTAATTATTGATCAATCTCCCCAAGGTTACGGCTATTTGGCGATCGCCAAGGATAGTTCTGACGAGGATAAATGGCTCAATCAATCCCGTGGTATCGACATTAATCCAAGGGCAGACTAATGTTATGAAATTAAAAGATCTCGTTAATCAAATCGTCATTGATCCGGCCAAGTTAATCCACTATTGTCTCGATAAAAACCATGAAAAAGGCTCTAATAAAGCAATTATGTTTGAAGAGCATCTTGGCTTTAATCAAGAAAATTATCAAATACTTTTAGAACAAATCCAAATCAAAGCAATGGAAGGAGAG
>JBJOGT010000215.1:0-7553 GCA_046048115.1 Cyanobacteriota bacterium
GGTTTAGCCCCGATAAATCACAGAGGCGATCGCCGGTTAGTTGGCTAAATTCCTGGTAAACGTCGGCGGGGGATTGGAAGGGAAACTGCTCCCTAAAACCCGATCGTCTGCCCACTTCAGCAAAAATTTCCCAATCGGCTTTGGCTTCTCCCATGGGGGGTCTAAATTGTTGGCACAGGGTAACGCGCCGTTCCGAGTTGGTCATGGTGCCCGATTTTTCACTCCATTGGGCGGCGGGAAGGAGTAAATGGGCAAATTCTGCGGTTTCCGTGGGGTAATAGGCATCTTGAACAACGGTGAACGGGGATTTTCGCAAAGCAGCCTTAACGCGGTTTAAGTCGGGTAAACTCACCGCCGGATTCGTCGCCGCCACCCAATAAACCCCCACCTGGCCTTGCTCTAAGCCTAAAATCATTTCCCAGGCCGTTAACCCTGGTTGATCGGCAATGCGACCTACTGGAATCTGCCAAAATTGCTCCACCGCCCGGCGATCGCCGTCATTGATGACAGACCGATACCCCGGCAATAAATTGGCTAAGCCCCCCGCTTCTCGTCCGCCCATGGCATTGGGTTGACCGGTTAGGGAAAATGGCCCCGCCCCCGGTTTACAAATTTGACCCGTGAGTAAATGGAGATTAATTAACGAGCAAATTTTAGCCGTTCCTTCTGAGGATTGATTTAGGCCCATCGACCAGAGAGACAGAACATTTTTCGACTCGGCCCAATAGGTGGCTGCGGTTTCTAATTCCTGTTGGGTAATGCCACAAATTGCAGCCACTTTATCAGGGGGATAATGGCTAATTAAGTCTAAATAGCTTTCAAACTCATTGGTGAACGTTTTAATAAAATCATGATCCAGTTTTCCCCACTGCCACAATAAATAACCGATGCCATTTAATAAGGTAATATCCGTTCCCGGTTCAATGGCTAAATGTAAGGTTGCGGCTTCAGCGGTTTTGGTGCGACGGGGATCAACCACAATTAAGCGTGACTGGGCATTTTTTTTAATCTGTTTATTTAAACGGTTGAAAATAATCGGATGACATTCAGCGGTATTGGTGCCAATGACAAAGGCACAATCGGTTAAATCGAAGTCATCGTAACAACAGGGCGGCCCATCAGAACCCAAACTTAATTTATAAGCCGACACCGCTGAGGACATACAGAGCCGGGAATTGGTATCAAAATTATTAGTGCCTAAACAGCCTTTCAATAACTTTTGCGCCACATAATAATCCTCCGTTTGTAACTGCCCTGACCCATACATACAAACGCTATTTACACCAAGCTGTTGAATCGTTGCTTGGATTTTCTCCACCAGGATTTCGTAAGCCTGTTCCCAACTAATACGTTCAAATTTATCCGTTAAACGACGACGAAAGTGGGGATAAATTAAGCGATCTTTCCCCAAAGATTCCGCCACCGTGGCCCCCTTCACACAAACCATGCCCTGACTCGATGGATGTTGGCGATCGCCACTGATCCGCCATTGATCATCCCCTTTGGCGGGGACAGCATCGAGACCGCAACCCACCCCACAATAGGGGCAGAGGGTTTTATTCACATCTGACATGGGAGTTAATCTTAAGAAATTTCAGGAAACAGACCACACCATAGCCCTTAGCGTAACGAGTTGTTTTACTGAAAACGGCTTTTGGGCATCAATCCATGTCAAAAAGTATTTTATTTGATGCTTTTATTGCATATTCATTGGGATGTGGTAGACAACGAGTCATTAGGGATAGGCGCTAAGGGGCTTATCCAGGGGATTGGGGTTAACCGCCTGTTGTGCTTTGAGGGCCTGGGTTAGTAATTCTGCACCTGAAGTAGATAATTGCTGCGAATCACTCAACAGTCTGCGCCATGTTTTTGCCCCGGCCACACCGTTAAATAGACTTAATAAATGTCGGGTAATTTGATTGAGTCTGACCCCTTGATTTAAACAATTTTCCACGTAGGGCATAAGGCGATCGACGATTTCCTCGCGGCTAGGCACAACGCTGGTTTGCTGATAAATATCCCGGTCAACAGTGGCGAATAAATAGGGATTTTCATAGGCGGCCCGGCCAATCATGACACCATCCACCTGGGTCAAATGCTGTTGAATTTGTTCAATGCTGGTAATGCCGCCATTGATTTCAATCAACAATTCGGGGAAATCCTGTTTTAGCTGATAAACCACGTCATAACGCAAGGGGGGAATGGTGCGATTTTCCTTGGGGCTGAGGCCCTGTAACCAGGCTTTGCGGGCATGGATACTGAAACGCTGACAACCGGCTTCTGAGACAATTTTTACAAAGTTAGCCAGGTGTTGGTAACTATCTTGGTCATCAATACCAATGCGATGTTTAACCGTAACGGGAATGGGAAGGGCGTTCTGCATTGCTGCCACACAGTCAGCGACTAAATGGGGTTGAGCCATTAAACAGGCCCCAAAGTTCCCACTCTGTACCCGATCACTCGGACAGCCCACGTTTAAGTTAATTTCGTCGTAGCCCCACTCTGCCCCAATCCGCGCACAATCCGCTAATAATTGGGGATCATCACCACCAAGTTGCAGGGAAAGGGGATGTTCCGCCGGGTCAAAATCCAACAGTTTATGCCGATCGCCGTGGAGAATGGCCTGGGCGGTAATCATTTCGGTGTAGAGCAGCGTGTGTCGGGTCAACTGCCGCAGGAAATAGCGAAAATGGCGATCGGTGTGATCCATCATCGGCGCAACACTGAGGAGATGACCGCGATGGGCAACAGTCGGGGACATAGGCAAAGACTGACAAAACTAAGGGAAAAATCAAGTTGAGGCAATCTTGATCTAATACCAGTCTAGGGGGTTGTTCCCTCGGCGATCGCCGTTAGTCCTTTCTTAAATTCCTAACGTGGAAGTTGTCAGATCTGCGATTTTCTTTTCCTCCGTTGGGGTCAATTCAGGGGCTTCCCCAATCACACTACGGTAAACCTTGAGGTATTCCCCGGCAGATCGATACCAGCTAAAGTCCATCTGCATGGCCCGTTGTTGGAGTTTTGCCCAATCCGTTTTAAAGCGGAAGCCTTCCCAAGCCCGTACCATGGCAGTAAAGCAATCCAACGGTTCATAGCGGTCAAAACAATAGCCCGTCCCCGCTTCATTGATGGGATCATAAAACGACACCGTATCCACCAAGCCCCCTGTCCGGCGCACAATGGGAATACAGCCATAGCGCATGGCCATCAACTGACTCAGCCCACAGGGTTCAAAGCGAGACGGCATCAAAAAGACATCACACCCCGCATAAACCCGCCGGGACAAAGCATCATTGTGGAGTAATTGCACCGCCATGCGCCCCGGAAACCGGGAGGCCAACTGCCAAAGCTGGGTTTCATAATGGCGATCGCCCGTGCCGAGGATAATCAACTGGGAATCGGTATAGGACATGAAGCGATCAAGAATTTGAATGACCAAATCAATGCCCTTCTGCTCCACTAGTCGGGCCACCATGCCCACCAACATGGCATTGCGGTTGACTTCTAACCCCGTTTCTTCCTGGATGGCAATTTTATTTTTCACCCGTTTATCGAGGCTATGGGCATCAAAATTCGTGCCAATAAACCGATCCGTGGCGGGATTATAAACTTCTGTGTCAATACCATTGAGGATACCGACCAAATTTTGATTAATAAACGACAGCAAACCTTCTAACTTTTCCCCATAGGCCGCCGTTTGAATTTGTTGGGCATAGGTCGGCGAAACCGTTGTTACCCGATTGGCAAATTGAATCGCCGCCGCCATCACATTGTCCCCCTGCATATACCAAGGACACCAGGTCATATTTTCCAACAATGCCCGCCAAGGCCCTTGGTAGGCCAAATTGTGAATGGTAAAGACGGTAGCAATATCAGGGGATTGATGCATCCACACGGGGATCATGCCCGTGTGCCAATCATGGCAATGCATAATTTCCGGTTTCCAGTGGTTCCAGGCAAATTCCGCCGCGCCATTGGAAAAAAAGGTAAAGCGCCACGCTTCATCATCCCCGGCATAAATGCGTCGGGAATCAAACGCGGGATGGCCAAACAAATAGAGAGGAATTTCCGTGTCTGGCAGACAGGATTGATAAACGGCAAACTCTTGGAACATGGCCGATCCCTTCCAGACAGGTTTGGCCGGGACCTCTATTTTGTCGCCAATGAAACCGTAATAGGGCATGAAAATCCGTACATCATGGCCTAATTGATGGAGGACTTTGGGCAGGGAGCCTACCACATCCCCCATGCCGCCGACCTTCGCTAGGGGAGAGACTTCCGCTGCCACAAATAAAATTTTCATACCGTCTTTAATTCCGCTAATTGAGTCCGGGGCAAATTACTGGATTACTTTCCGCTCAATTATAGGACGGCGATGGTTACGGATTAGACTAACTTTCGCGGATTCGTTTTTTTTAACCAATCTTCATGTCCCAAACCAATACCGATGGTCTCACACCCATATTTTTTCCATCGGTACAGTGGGGAATTTTTATCTGATTCAACGTCTCTATTTTTAGGCTGTTAGACAAATAAGGGGGCTTCTACTCCGGCTTGGTTCACCCCTTCTTCCTCGGCTTCCGGTTCTTCTGTAATGCCGAGTTGATCACAGGGGATCGTATCGGAAATAATGGAGCTTGCCATCATGCCGGTATGAATTTCTAGCTGGGCAGTGGGAAGGGCTTCAAATACTAAGCGTTGACCCGGAAACACCACTCGTTCAAAATACCAATTGGGAATATTGGTGATACGAGCGACTTGAATTTGACTGGTGGCGTTGACGTAGCAACAGAGCAATGAGGATTGCGGGCCATTGGGGATGGGATCAAGGATTTGAGCCATGGTTAACATGAGATTTTTCTTAAAACAATCTTTAACAGTTCCGTCCAAGCTAACATTCGCTGATCCCCATTAGCTGTAAAGATGATTACAATCAAAAGCGATTAGGGCTTAGGCAAGGCGGTTTGTGCATGAAGATTAAGCGGTCTTCCCATGGTTGAGCTTGACGCGATATTAATTTGGCTTGTACACAGTTCTGTTCTGATCCCGGAACTGTCCCTCCCGCGCTAATGTTAAGATATTTTACAATTATGAGGAGTTACTACCGGTCTGATCGAGATATAACCCCAGACTGATCCCGCTGTTATTGTTGTCGCCGCCTGTTGTAGAAACCATGACCGATCGCCTACTGTATGTCCGCCTCCCTTGCAATCCGATTTTTCCCATTGGGGTAGTTTATCTCGCTGACCATGTCCATAAATGTTTCCCGGCGATCGCCCAGCGGATTTTTGACTTAGGCACGATCCCACCGCTGGATTTTAACCAGGCCCTAGATGCTTGTATTGATGAATTTCAACCGACTTTACTGATTTTTTCCTGGCGAGATATTCAAATTTATGCACCGGTGGGAGGACGGGGCGGGAACCCGTTACAGAATGCCTTTGAGTTTTACTATGCTAAAAATCCCTTGGTCAAACTCCGGGGCGCATTGGGGGGCTTAAAAGTCACCAGTGCCTATTACGGCGAACTATGGCGCAATTTAGGCTTAGTTAAACGGGGACTACAACGGGCTAAACGGTATTGTGCCGATCCCCGGGTGATCGTTGGGGGAGGGGCGGTGAGTGTGTTTTATGAACAGTTAAAACAAAAATTGCCATCTGGAACGATTGTGTCGGTGGGAGAGGGGGAAACGCTGTTAGAAAAATATTTACGGGGCCAATCCATTGAGGATGAACGCTGTTACGTGGTGGGGGAAAGTCAACCCCGGCCGAGATTAATCCATGAACAACCAACGCCTATGGTCAAAACCGCCTGTGATTACGATTACATTGAGCAAATTTGGCCAGCTTTTGACTATTATCTGGAAGAGAATGACTTTTATATCGGGGTGCAGACCAAGCGGGGTTGTCCCCACAACTGTTGTTATTGCGTTTATACGGTGGTGGAAGGTAAACAGGTTCGCATTAATCCCGCCGCCGAAGTGGTCAAGGAAATGCGCCAACTCTATGACCGGGGCATTCGTAATTTTTGGTTCACCGATGCCCAATTTATTCCCGCGAAAGTCTTTATGGATGATGTGGTGGCATTGCTAGAGGCGATCGCCGCGTCGGGGATGACCGATATTCACTGGGCGGCCTATATCCGGGCTGATAACCTCACCCCTCGTCTGTGTGAATTGATGGTGGAAACGGGCATGAACTATTTTGAGATTGGCATCACCAGCGGTTCCCAGGAATTGGTGCGAAAAATGCGGATGGGTTATAACCTCCGTACCGTATTACAAAATTGCCGGGATCTAAAAGCAGCGGGATTTAATGACCTCGTTTCCGTTAATTATTCCTTTAATGTCATTGACGAAACCTTCGATACCATCCGCCAAACCATCGCTTACCACCGGGAACTAGAAGCCATTTTTGGGGCCGATAAAGTGGAACCGGCCATTTTCTTCATTGGGCTGCAACCCCACACCCATTTGGAAACCTATGCGCTGAAAAACGACATTCTCAAGCCCGATTACGATCCCATGAGTATGCTCCCCTGGACGGCCAAAAAATTACTGTGGAACCCGGAACCCTTGGGATCGTTTTTTGGGGAAGTGTGTTTGCAGGCTTGGCAACAAAATCCCCAGGACTTTGGCCGGGAAGTAATGGCTATTTTGGAACAACGGTTAGGGAAATCTGATTTAGAAGCAGCGTTATCTTCTCCCATCTCCTCCGCTACCTCTGTTTCAGTACCGATTATGATTTGACAATACCTTCGCCAAACTAACGGAGGTTATCGGACGCAGGGATGGGGTGTATAGCCCAAATTAGCATCATGGGTCAGGATGAATGCTAATAAAATAGGGTCTGGCTTTTGCGGCAGCAATTTTATGATTTCCTCAACATACTTGCAGCCCAGGAAGTTTGAGGAAAATAACAGCCAGTTTTCAACGTCTTATTAAGCTCATCTTCATAGAGAAATGATATTATCGGATTATTCATTAATCGTTTTAAATTTGGGTGTACGATTTAAACTCGCTTCCACAGATTTAGAACACGACCTTTTTCCACCTTCCCAAAAACCAGGATCTACCCAATCAAAATTATGTCAAAATAAACCGATGAAACCCCCCTGTCTGCAAAAATTGGGTCAAATCCGACTGGGACATAGGATGACTAAACCAATAACCTTGCATTTCTGAGCATCCTAATTCCACCAGTCGCCGCGCTTGGGCCTCTGTTTCGATTCCTTCCGCCACAATATTTAAGTTAAAACTATCACCCAGTAATAACATCGCCTGGATAATAGCGGCATCCTTAGGCGTTGCGAGAATATCCCGTGTAAATGATCGATCAATTTTGAGGGTATTAAACGGAAACGTTTTTAAGTAGGAAAGAGATGAATAACCTGTGCCAAAATCATCCATTGACAAACGAATACCATGGGCTTTAAGGGCATTAAGTAAATTCTGAGTTGCAATCACATTCTGCATCACAATATTTTCCGTAATCTCCACTTCTAAGCATTTAGGCGGCAAAGCATTCTCTTCTAAAATCCGAAAAATAGTAGGC
>JBJOGT010000216.1:0-4585 GCA_046048115.1 Cyanobacteriota bacterium
CCTTTGTTGTATGAAAAGCCGCAATGCTGTCCTTGGACTTACGCAAAACCCCTTTCCCGTTGGCAATGGGGTCAACAGGTAGCTTTCAAGGCATTGGCCAGCACCGCTTTTGTGTTGGGATTACGATGGTTTGGGTTATTAGCAGGGGCCGAACTGGGCAGTTATGATCATCTGATGAAACAACGTCCCGAAGAAATGATTGATTCTCGGTTGCTAGTGGTGGAAATTACCGAAGCAGATACGAATAAATATGAATATCCCATTCTTGATACGGTGCTAGATCAAACCCTAGAAATTTTAATTAAGGCGAAACCTGTGGCGATCGGTGTGGACATTCATCGCAATAAATTCATTCAACCAGATGCGGGAAAAAATATCCTTGACCGCTATCAAAAATATGAGAACTTAGTCACCGTTTGCGCCTACGATACCACCGATGCCAATTACAATGCCCATCCCCATATCCCCACAGATCAAGTGGCATTTAGTAATGTCCCTATTGATGGGGATCACGTCACCCGCCGCTATTTATTATCCTACAGCGCAGATTTGGTTGGTCAAACATCCTTTTGCCAGAGTGAGTTTAGTTTGGGATGGCAATTAGCCTATCGGTATTTGTGGCAAACCCAGGGTGAATCTTTTACTCAGGATGACAATCAAAATTGGCAATTCCAAGGCGAAACGTTTCAACGCTTACCCGCCCGGTTTGGTGCCTATCAAAAACCCTTTGATCCACAATTTTTTCCCACCGGTAACAATGCGGAAATTCTGATTAATTACCGTGCTAATACCTATCCTGGTAAGCGCATCACCCTATCCGATTTGCTAACCAATCCCCCCGAACCTGACAGTTTAGCTAACAAAATTGTTCTAGTCGGCTATGGGGAACAACTCCCCGATGAGCAGTTTATGACACCCCTCGGATCAATTCCCGGTGTGTGGATTCATGCCAGCGTTGCTAGTCAAATGATTAACCAAGCCTTAGAAGGGCGATCGCCGTTAAGGGCTTTTTCCTTTGGGGTTGATGGCCTAATCATTTTGGGGGGCACGTTTGTTAGTGCTGTACTTTTAGCGGGGCTGAAATACCGTTTTCCGGCCTCTGGCCATGGGGTAATTATTGGGGGTCTGACGGGGATACTCATTGTGACCTACATCGGAGCAAGGGTGGCCTTTATCCAAGGCTATTGGCTGCCTTTGATTCCTGGTCAGTTGGCGATCGCCGGGGTGGGCATCTTGTTACTTTTGCCAGGGAATTTATCATTAAAATTACCGTCTAAATCTCCTAAACGCAGTGGTTATTTGGATGAGATTTTATGACATTAATGATCATCCAATAATCATTATTATTTTGACACCATTAAAACTATTTGAATTTTTAGAGGATTACTTCAATGAACAATCAAACCCTCATTTCCCTAGCTCTCATCATCGGCGTTTCCCTTGGGCCATTAACTCCGGCTAATGCTGAAAAACCCAAAAACTCCCAATCATCTTCCTCGACCCGAATTACCCTACCCAATACAACGAATTTGCCCCGTTCCAAAAACCAAACCCAACCGGCGGGAAAACTCAGTGGCTCGACCCCCAATAATTGTCCGGCGGAATTAACCCAATTAACCGCATTAGTGCCCGAAGAAAATGTCCCCCATCCCCCTTTAACCCAGGCAGAATCCTTCACGTTACTGGTTTATATCCCCAATTCTGAACAAATTCCATTGAGCGGTGAATTTTGGATCAATAGTCGGGATGAAAAAGTTCGTATTTATCCCAAGCAACGCTTTGCATTGCCTTCCCAATCGGGGCTTGTCGCCTTGCAATTACCCCCAACCCTCAAAGATCAATTGCAAGTAGGAGAAAATTATCATTGGTTTTTTGAAGTCCAGTGTAGTGACCAAGACGCAAAACTGGTTCATGGTTGGTTACAAGTTTTTTCGCCCCAAGGGGGGACAACGGGGGAGACCTTAACCCTTTGGTACGATGACCTCGCTCAAACGGCGATCGCCTTCCACCAAGATCCGGGTAATCCTGAAAAACAGACCCAATGGCAAACCCGATTAAACATGAACAATTTAGCAACTTTAAAAGATAGTTCACTGACTTTCATCCAAGTCGGCAAATAGGAGATTTACTCGCTTTTTTTCTACTTATTGTTGTAGTTTACCCCGTCAACACAAGCTCCGTTGGAATCAGGATTATCAAAGCACGAAAACCATAAAGTTTCATTCATGCCAATCTAACCCTGCCCCATAGCGCCATGCTTCTAGCCAACGTTTTTGTTGAAAAGAGTTGGTTTGAGAGAATAATTGATTGGCTAGGGGATACGCTGCACTATAAGCAGCCAATGCACCGTAGTGACGTAACCAATCCAGCAACGCCGGTACACCAACTTGGGGCAATAACGGCAGCACCAATAAAGGATTAACCCGGGGTAATGTACTCGTTAATCCACCCAATTGAATCACATCTTGTAAAAAAGGTTTTAGTACATCGTCACCCTGGGCGGCCATGACCTTAAAAACGCCACTCATCAAACGATTTATTTGATCAGGATTAACCGGCTGACCCACTTTAACGCTCATGGTTTGCTGGAATAACCAAGTCACGCCAATATTGGGCTGATAGGGTTGTAATAATGCTAAATCCGACGCCTTAAGATAGTTTCCCTGTAAAGCTTCTGTAATTCCTTGGCTTAAGCGGGATAGATGCCGAATCATTGCACCAAATCCACCAAAACTCACCGGGGATTGGCCCCCCGCACTGTCCCCCACCCCTAGAACCCGGCTCCAAGGAAAGTGGAGGGGACTAGCGCGATAGGCGGGAAAAAAACCAAAGAGAAAGCGCTGCCAGTTTAATTGAGCCAGATCAATCCGTTGATAATCCGGTAACAGCCGAAAATATTCAGCAAACAAAAATTCTAAACCCAGGCGATCAGGATGAAGATCAAGGTACGTAAATAAATAAGTCGTACGACCGTCGCGGGCCGGAAACGCTTCCCAAAAGTATTGGCAATTGTGGGCGATCGCCGTGGTAGTGGCAATCAAATCCCCAGTTTGGTTCTGGCTGTAACCTTGGGCGCAACTACCGACCACTAAACAAACTCCATCGGGCGTCTCTCCTTGGCGGGCTTGCTGGACTAGGGGAGAGTTGTGACCCATGGCATCAATTAGTAACTGGGCGGTGATAGTTTTTGTGCCTTGGGTTAGCGGACTAGTGCACTGTATTTTGACACCATTGGGATGAATGGTAACTGTTTGAAAAGCGCTATTTTCCCAAAGAATTCCCCCTGCCTGCAAAAATTTTTGTTTGAGTTTTTCTAGTAAATAAACCGGATCAACGCCCACGTTTAAGACATCTTTAACCCATAATTCAATACCATCCTTAAAGGCAATACGGGCCGGATTATATTCCGTGGCGATCGCCGTTTCTAGTTCCGTTGACGTGAGTAAACCCAGGTCTAAAAAAGTTTGCAGTTCATTACGGGAAATATTCCATTCTTGATCCCGTCCCCGTAAAATTCCCCGCTCAATTACCGCAATACGCCAACCTTTAATTTGCAAACTGGCTGCTAACAAAATTCCCAATGTACCCCCACAAATAACCGCATCCATATCGGTTTGCCCCAAAGTTTCTGGGACGGTGTGAGCAACTTGGGGAGCCTGGGACAGTTTTCCTTGGCAAAGCGCCTGCCAACGTTGGTCTAGATTTCGCAACCCTTGGAGGGGATTACCGGGGACTGAATTTAAAAATGGGGCAATGTCGATCATGGGTTAAGGAAGTGTGCTAACAATTGTTTTGCTGCTGGATAAAATTAGACTAATTTAGTAGATACTTATATTTGTCATGATTACCGATCTAAATCCAATAATAATTAATAATCTGGAAAATTTCTTTGATTTTCTGAGTTGCTTTGTTTACATCAAATTCTCTAGATCCTTGATCGACTCAATCACAATGGTTTATGAAGCGGAGGTTTATGAAGCGGATTTGGCAATTCTTCTGGCAGTGGCAAGCAAATATTTTCGTGATACTTAGCAACTGGAGTTTTGACAAAAAGATTTTTTACGCTATATATGGTGTTTATTGAGGAAATTCAAGCACTACAGATAGTGTATTTTCTCAAATAGTCAAAACTCCAATTAGCAATGGATGTTTCCAAAGTAGCGATCGCCTAACCAACACTTTAATGGGCAACAATTTTCTGTCTATTCCGCCCCAACTCATCGCCGACTATTTTATTGTAAATCATTAACTTGAACTCTCGGTTCGGTAACGCTATTGGTAGCGTCATCAGCCTTAAAAAACTCCAGATATAGGGTATAACGTCAACTTATGCCCCTACATGTAGTGGGGACTTGAAAAAATAGACACTACCTGTGAAAAATGAGCGAACCGTCAGTTGAGGCTAGGTTAATTGATAGTATTTGAGTTATCTTAGGCGATAAAATTACGAACATCATGGGCCTGAACCCGCATTTCTCACAAAAAGTAGGATCAGCGCCCCCAGAAGCCTTACAGAGTCTAGACTTTGACAGGTTGCTCGCCTTGGAGAAAAAACGACAGTATGTGATTAGGATTCAACCTAAGG
>JBJOGT010000217.1:0-11719 GCA_046048115.1 Cyanobacteriota bacterium
CTCCAGACTAACGAGTAATCATCATAGCAAAAATCGACCCTAACACAACTGGAGTTAGACTTTTTTCTGTTTTTTTAACTTTGTTTGAGTTCTAAGCCGTCATCATTAACATTGCCATGGACGGTTTTGACCCATTTCAGGCGTTTGGCCCGGAAGGCCATGCGGGCGGTAACAGCGGGCATTACCACTAACCAGTGGAACATATAAAAGGTGCCAAGAACGGTTTCCCCTAGTAGAGATCCTGTCCGTTGCCAGGGTGATTGGGGGGGCGCGGGGGTCAGACGACGTAAACCGTGGTACATTCCCCAGCAGGAAAAACTAACGGCGACATAGGTAAGGGGGGTTAATAGGGGCAAACGGTGACGCCATACGGCCATAAGTAGATCGGGGACGGCGGCGGCGGGGAGCAAATACTGCATCAACATAAATGAGACTAAATCCACCTTTTTGCGCCAGCCCATGGGTTGGGTCATGATGTAGCGCCAGTAGTCTAAATAGCGTTGATATCCCCCTTCGGCCCAACGGTTACGCTGGTGCCAGAGGGCGATCGCCGTAGTGACCCCTTCTTCTTCAACGGGGGGGTTAACGAGGATGCCGACTTTCCAATTATTTAAATGGAGGCGGATGGTCAAGTCTAAATCGTCGGTGATGGTTTGTTCATTCCAGCCCCCCACATTATCTAAGGCTTGGCGGGAGACAAATTGACCGTTGCCCCGCAATTCTCCAATGCCGCCGGTGACAATGCGTTGCTGTTGGAAATAGGTATCGAGGGCCATTTCCGCTGCTTGCCCTTTTGTCCAGAAATTCACCCCCTGGTTGGCGATCGCCTTACGAACCTGTAACGCCCCAAAATCCGACGCTTCAAAATAGGGCACTACTTGACGGAGTAGGTCAGGAGGCACACTGGCATCGGCATCAAATACCCCAATAATTGCTCCCTGGGCTTGGCTTAGTAATTCATTTAATGCCCCAGATTTACCGCCCCCAGAACCCGCTGGACGGTGAACTACATTCAATTGGGGATAGTCCTGAGCTAGGCGATCGAGAATAGCAGGGGTTTTGTCAGTACTATTGTCGTCTACTATCCAAATGTCGTAGCAATTGGTTGGATAGTCCAAAGCACACAACTGGGTAACAAGTTGGCCAATGACTGCTTCTTCATTCTTTGCGGCTACCAGCAAGGAGACGGTTTGATAGCGATCTAACGTTGCCCCTTGGTCTAGGGCCACCGGGGATTGTTCTGGGGTCGCTTTCATTAACCGTAGAGCTTGCAATGACAAAATACCCATCAAGCCCCACACCAGCCAACTGCCCCAAACCCAGTAATGTAGGCTAATCACTACCGTCCAAATGAGCATTAAGGCAAAGGCCGCTTTTTTGCGTCGCCCTTCTAATCCTTGAAAAAAATCACTGCGAAACTCTTCTTCTTCTGCTTCAGGGTCATCCCATTCCGCTAAAAACGCCTCCAATGGTGACAGAGGAGACTCCGATTCATGATCATTCCAAGGAAATTGGGGCATGGTTTATCCGTAAGTTAAGGACGGGCAGTTCAAGAATAAATTACTTAAAAGTAATGTTGTGATTTGAACATTGACATCTATTCTAACGAGTCATCGTCCCATCCCTAGGGCAGTGAGCCAGGGTCTCAAGGGTTTGGTGGTAAGTTCAACGATCGCCTCGTTAGGGTTAGGTCGGGTTTTTGGGGAAGATGACTGGAAAAAATACTATTGAGATCCTCAAAGGGAAAGCTTTTACCCAAGACAATGAACAAATTAATGTTAAGTTAAGTTACATTCAAGCATCATTTTGAGGAATTTTCACCCATGGTCGCAACGCCCGTTAAGCAGAAATACGATATTAAAGACATTGGTCTGGCTGCCCAAGGCCGTCAACGGATTGAATGGGCTGCCCGCGAAATGCCTGTATTAGCGCAAATTCGTGACCGCTTTGCCCAGGAGAAACCCTTTGCAGGGATTCGGTTGGTTGCCTGTTGCCATGTCACCACGGAAACCGCTAACTTGGCGATCGCCCTCCATGCCGGGGGAGCCGATTCTTTACTCATTGCCAGCAATCCTCTTTCTACCCAAGATGACGTTGCGGCCTGTTTAGTCGCCGATTATGGTATTCCGGTCTATGCCATCAAAGGCGAAGATAACGATACTTACCATCGCCATGTTCAAATTGCCCTAGATCACCGCCCCAACATCATCATTGATGACGGTAGTGATGTGGTTGCCACCCTGGTTCAAGAACGTCAACACCAACTCAGCGACATTATTGGTACCACCGAAGAAACCACCACGGGGATTGTGCGTCTCCGGGCCATGTTCAACGATGGGGTGCTCACTTTCCCCGCCATGAACGTTAACGATGCGGACACCAAGCATTTCTATGACAACCGTTACGGTACGGGTCAATCCACCCTCGACGGTATCATCCGCGCCACCAATATTCTCCTAGCGGGTAAAACCATTGTGGTGGCTGGCTATGGCTGGTGTGGTAAGGGGGTTGCCATGCGGGCCAAAGGCATGGGGGCCGATGTGATTGTGACCGAAATTAGTCCGGTACCGGCGATCGAAGCGGCCATGGATGGTTTCCGGGTCATGCCCATGGCCGAAGCTGCCAAACAAGGGGATATTTTCATCACCGTTACCGGCAACAAGCATGTGATTCGTCCCGAACATTTTGCCGTCATGAAAGATGGGGCGATCGTTTCCAACTCCGGTCACTTTGACATTGAAATCGATCTCAAGTCCCTGAAAGCCCAAGCCACGGAAGTCAAAGAAGTCCGTAACTTTACCGAGCAGTATATTCTGCCCTCTGGCAAATCCATTATTGTCATTGGTGAAGGTCGTCTGGTTAACCTCGCCGCCGCTGAAGGTCACCCCAGTGCGGTTATGGATATGAGTTTTGCCAACCAAGCCTTGGCCTGTGAATACCTGGTAACCAACAAAGGCCAACTCGAACCCGGTATGCATTCCATTCCCCAGGAAGTAGATCAAGAAATTGCCCGCTTGAAACTGCAAGCCATGGGTATCGAAATTGATAGCTTAACGGCGGAGCAAATCGAGTACATGAACTCTTGGGCATCGGGAACCTAAATTTTAGGCGAGATAACTAAGGTGAATAGAAGGGGGCTAATACTCCAGTGAGAGTTTTGATAGGGGCAACCTAAGATAGGACAAGCCCTTGCCTCCAACCTAGGGCAGAATTCTCTGGTTTGTGCCAAGGGATTCTCCCCTCCAATAGAACTGAATTATTTTGAGGTAGCAACAGAATTTTGGGGTTAGCCTATTCTGTTTGATCCAAGCTGTCTGCTACAATTTGCTTGATTCAATTAGTTGTGATCAATGGCTGGAACGCGGGCGAAAGTTGCTTTAGATGCAATGGGCGGGGACTATGCTCCCAAGGAAATCGTAGCGGGTGCTATCCGGGCAAGCGCTGAACTAGATGTGGCTATTTTTTTGGTGGGCGATCGCCAACAGATTGAAGCCTGTTTAGCCCAGCACCCGATCACGCCCAAAAATGTGACGGTGGTGGATGCCGATGGGGTGGTGGAAATGGAAGAAGAACCCCTGGTGGCGTTACGAAAAAAGCCTAAAGCCTCGATCAATGTGGCGATGAATTTAGTTAAAGAACGTCAGGCCGATGCCGTGGTTTCGGCGGGACATTCTGGGGCGGCCATGGCAGCGGCGTTACTCAGACTCGGTCGATTAAAAGGCATTGACCGTCCGGCGATCGGGACATTGTTTCCCACTATGATTGCTGGTAAATCGGTGATTGTCTTAGATGTGGGCGCCAATGTGGATTGTAAGCCCAAATATTTAGAACAATTTGCCTTGATGGGCACGGTTTATAGTCAATACGTTCTAGGTACAGAAAAGCCGAAAGTGGGGCTGCTCAACATCGGCGAAGAGCCCACCAAGGGTAATGATTTAGCCCTACAAACCTATCAACGCTTGGAAGCCAATCCCCAAATCCCCTTTGTGGGTAATGCGGAAGGGCGGGACGTGCTGTCGGGAAATTTTGATGTCATTGTCTGTGATGGCTTTGTCGGTAATGTGATCTTGAAGTTTGCGGAAGCGGTGGGTGAGATTTTGTTGAGCATTATTAAGGAGGAGCTACCCCAGGGATGGCGGGGCATGGTGGGGACGGCGTTGATTGCCCCCAATCTGAAGCGAATTAAACAGCGCATTGACCATGCGGAACATGGTGGGGCTTTGTTGTTTGGGGTGGACGGAGTCTGTGTGATTAGTCACGGCAGTTCTAAGGCCGCTTCGATTTTCAATGCCATTCGTCTAGCCAAAGAGGCGATCGACAACCAAGTCTCAGAGCGAATTAGCGGCTCAACCTCTGCGCTCCTGGAACGCCAAAAAGCCGAAGAATTACAAAATACCTAATCATTCCTATCTGGAAATAGTGACTCGGGGGACAGCTTTGGCCTATGCTTTACCCTGTAATCTCTGACTAAGATATCAGCGGGAGTCAAGACCTTTGGATACCCTCGGCAATGGCCTCAAAATTATTGGCACTGGCGCGGCGATCGCCGACCAGACCCTAACCAATCAAGACTTAAGTTGCATTGTTGAGACATCCGATGAATGGATTCAGTCCCGCACAGGAATGCGTCAACGCTATGTGTGTTCCCCCCAGGAAAGTTTAACCAGTTTAGGGGTGAGGGCAGGGCAAGCGGCGTTAGAGATGGCGGGATTAAAACCCCAGGATTTAGAGTTAATCATTTTGGCTACTTCCACCCCCGATGATTTGTTTGGCAGTGCGGCCCAAATCCAGGCGGGATTGGGGGCTAACCAAGCCTTTGCCTTTGACATTACTGCGGCCTGTTCCGGGTTTGTGGTGGGGTTAAATACGGCGGCCCAATTTTTACGCACAGGGGTATATCGACGCATCCTTTTAATTGGGGGGGATGTGTTGTCCCGCTGGGTAGATTGGACAGACCGCACCACCTGCGTTTTATTTGGGGACGGAGCTGGCGCGGTGGTGTTGGAAGCCCAAGGGAAAGATAATTTGCTGGCCTTTGAAATGTACACCGATGGCACCATGAACGGCTGTCTGAATTTGGCCTACCAAGGTTTTCCCCAGGATTTGACCGAGTCAAAAACCATTGCCCAGGGCACCTATCAACCGATCGCCATGAATGGGCGGGAAGTATATCGCTTTGCGGTGGCAAAGGTGCCGGAAATTATCGAAAAAGTTTTATTCAAAGCCCAATTAACCCCGGCAGATATTGATTGGTTAATTCTCCACCAAGCCAATCAGAGGATTATGGACGCCGTCGGCGATCGCCTCAATATTCCAAAGGAAAAAATCATTAGTAACGTCAGTGCCTACGGTAACACCTCTGCGGCCTCCATTCCCCTGGCGTTGAATGAAGCGGTACAGGCCGGCAAGTTCAAAAGCGGCGATTTAGTGGTTTTAGCCGGGTTCGGAGCCGGGGTCACTTGGGCAGCCAGTGCTTTACGCTGGTGATAGTTCAACGTCCCTGGGAGTTTTCGTTACGATCTCAAAGAGATTAATACCCCCGACTAGCCTATGGAAGGTTCCTTCTCCTTAACGCTACAAATTGTCCTCACCGTCATCTTTGGCATTGGGGCGCAGGTTTTAGCGGCGTTTTTAAAACTTCCTAGCATTGTTTTTTTGTTAATTTTCGGGGTGGTGTTGGGCAATAGTGGCCTCCATTGGATTCAACCCGCTAACTTTGGGGCGGGGCTAGAAGTGATTGTCTCCCTCTCCGTGGCCATTATTTTATTTGAGGGGGGTCTCAATTTAGGACTACGGGAATTAGCCCATGTTTCCGGCAGCCTGCGGAATTTAGTCACCATTGGGACGTTAATTACCTTGATTGGGGCGGGATTGGCGGCCCATTGGTTAGCGGAATTTCCCTGGTATTTAGCCTTTTTATATGGATCATTGGTGGTGGTGACCGGGCCGACGGTGGTAGGGCCGCTGATTAAGCAAGTGCAGGTACAACGATCCGTGGCCACCCTGTTGGAAGGGGAAGGGGTACTGATTGATCCCGTCGGCGCGATTTTGGCGGTGGTAGTGCTAGAAACCATTTTTAAAACCAATGTCAGTGTGGAAGCGGATTTGGTCGAAATTGCAGTGGGGTTACTACTCCGGCTGGGGACTGGCCTGGCGATCGGCATCGGTGGCGGTTGGTTGCTCAGTAATTTTTTAAAGCGGGCTTCATTTTTATCGGAGGAAATTAGCAATCTAGTCGTCCTGGCCGGGGTTTGGGGCGTCTTTGGGGGGGCAGAAGCCATTGTTAGTGAGTCGGGGTTGATGGCCACAGTAGCCATGGGGATTTTTCTAAATTCTTCGGCATTGCCGGATAACCGCATTTTGCGCCGTTTTAAGGGCAAGTTGACCCTGTTATGTGTCTCAGTCCTATTTATCTTGCTGGCAGCGGAGCTATCCCTGGGGAGCTTTGGCGCTTTAGGGTGGGGCAGCGTATTGACGGTATTGGTTTTAATGTTACTTATCCGCCCCCTGAGCGTAGCTCTTTGTACCACTAACAGCACTTTCACCTGGCAACAAAAGTTATTTGTGGCCTGGATTGCCCCTCGGGGCATTGTCTCGGCATCCGTAGCGTCGTTATTTTCGTTGTTGTTGACGGAGCAGGGCATTAACGGGGGGGAAGCCATTAAAGCCTTGGTTTTTTTAACTATTATGATGACGGTCTTTCTCCAGGGGTTAACGGCCAAACCCCTAGCCCAACTGTTGGGCATTACCGAAGCATCCTCTACGGGGGCTGTGATCATTGGTTGTACCCCCCTGGGTCGTTTACTGGCTCGTCTCTACCAAACCCAGGGGGAATCGGTAGTTCTCATTGATACCGATGTAGAAGCCTGCCAAACGGCGATCGCCGAGGGATTAACAGCCATTCAAACCAGTGCCTTAGATTCAGAGGCGTTGGAAAAAGCTGGCATCGGGGAAATGGGCGCGTTTATGGCTTTAACCCGGAATGGCGAAATCAATTTGGTGCTGGCCCAAAATACGATGAGTGAATTTAATCCCCCCCGAGTCTCCGTGGTGGCCCCCGATAATTTACCGGAGAATACGTCCTTGCTGAAAAATAAAGCAGTACGAATTTTTATGGATCAACAAACCTTTAAGACCTGGAATCAATACATTAAAAATGACCAGTTCAAACTGGGTAAAACCCTATTCAAAGAAGCGGGTTTCGCGTTACAACAAGCTCACATTAAAGCATTGATTCGATCAGGGGAATTATTACCCCTCATTCTCAAACGTAATGGGACTTTGCAATTAACCCGCACCGATAGCACGACCCAAATTGGGGATGAAATTTTTTATCTCCTCCACGATCCCCGATCCACCCTATTAAAGCAATTATCCGGCAGTCGTTCCCTCACCCCCCTTAACCCTGAACCCCTGGCAGAAGTTGAAGAAGTTCCCCTTAATTCCTTCTCCCCGCCCGTCTCCTTAGCGACAGAGAAAAAAGGCTAGCCTAAACAGGGAAAACTGGTGGGGCCTTGTCAAGATTTTGCCTAAAATAGCTCAATCTGCGGAGGCTGATAATGGCCCAAATCCCGTGCTAACCAATGGGATAATTCCTGGGGATGAATCTGTTGCAATGCCGACAGCAAAGCCGCACTTTCTTGGGAGAGACGTTCGATATTGATGTTTTGATAAACAGGACGAAATGGGTTTAACCGCCGAATACCTTCCCCCAGTAAAGTTACGGCACCTTGCCAATTGTGGTTAGAAAGATGGTAGTGGGCAACGGCAATTTGTAAAATGCCTTGGTAAAAATTTTTATCAACGGGATTACACTGCAACCAAACCGCTTCTAGGGTATCGTGGCAGGCATAAAAGTCCTGTTGATTAAATTGTTGAATTCCCAGGGCAAAGCCGTCTTGATCATTCATAGGGCATGGGGGGCAAAGCCAACTTTACGCCATGCTGGCCTTAACCTCTTGCAATGTTTCCATGGAAATGGCCTGCTCTTCCCCGGCAAAGTCATTATCGGGGGTCAAAAACAGCATACAGTGGCATTCTTTGCGTTCCCGCATGGGGACACAGGGACAATTCCAAAAGGTATTTTTCACCTCTGCTTCTTTGTCTTCGTAATGACGACAGGGGCATAGGGGCGCGCCCAATTCTTCTTTATGCCGAGCCAACCCTTCAATGACCACCGCTGTAACAGAAAGATCGCTACAAAAATAAGTATCTGTACGCTTGGCGTATTGCTCTGCAAAATTTTTCATTGCAGCTAGCGTTTTGTCATTGTTGGCGTTACTGCTTGTCATAGAACTGAAGAGATTAGGTTAACGACGAAATAATTAAGGGAAATTTTCTTATTCGTGTCCTTATCTTGCCACATTTTGGAGCAACGCCAAAAACTTACGGAGTATACCAATGGTTACCCCAGGCAATTCTAAATGAGGGGTCAAGCCAACATCTTTAAGCTCAACAAAGGCTTTGATTGCGGTGGAATTGAGGGCTGCTAGGCGACGACCGATCGCCGGGGGAGTAAATTGGGCCCCTTCACCCCAAAGGATGGCACTGGGAGTGGTTAACTGAGGAATAAATTGGGCTAAATCAAAGCACAAATCTCCCCGCACAAAGGATAAAGCTGCATATTCGGCCTTGGGTTGGGTGGCGGAGGCTAAGTAGGCGTCCACAATTTCGGGATAAATGCGACTGGCTTGGGCAAATTGACGTTTTTCGAGAAAGTTCATAATGCCCCCACTGTTGGCAATGCCGGTGGTGTAGATAAGGCGATCAAGAATGGGGACGCTGACTAATTGGGCAAAAAAGTTACCCCGGTAATCTTCACCAAAATCCGACAATCCCGTCGGTGTCGATAAAATTAATCCCGCAACTAATTCTGGGGACTCAATGGCCACCCGCACGGCGATCGCCGCCACCAAAGAAGAAGCAATCACAATGGGCGGTGTGGGGCAGGTTTGGCTGAGAAATTCCTTAATGGTCTGAATATAATCCTGGGGCGTATAGTTGCGCTCCGGGTGGTCAGACCGACCCCAGCCCAATAAATCCGGCGCTAGTACCCGATAATCCGCCGCGAAGGCAGGGTAGACCTTTGACCATTCATAGGCCGACGAACCACCGCCAAAACCATGGAAAAAGACCAACGTGGGGCGTTGCTCTAGGGCGTCTTGCCCCTCCTCCCCAGCCTTAGCAGACTCTAACCAGGGTTCGCCGGTTGGGGAATAATAAACCAGAGTTCCCAAAGAAGTCACAAGGGAATTTCGGGTCACACCAAGGGGTTCAATCATTGTGGCTCCATTGTGTCGGGCTTGGTTAACTTTACTAAACTAATTCTACAAAAACCGATCTAGGGCTGCTTTTAATTCCGCTAATTCCTGTTCAATATTGCCTTCGACTGCTGCTCTGGTAATGCATTCATCCATGTGATCATCCAGGATTAAGCGAGCGACCCGATCTAATGCGCCCCGAATGGCCGCCACTTGGATCAAGACCTCGGGACAGGGACGATTTTCCGAAACCATTGTTTTTACCCCCCGGATATGCCCTTCGATGCGAGATAGCCGATTAATCACTTTTCGTAATGACTCTTCACTGTGGACATGGGGATGGCTATGGCTATGGCGGGCTGCAGGGTGGGGCGTGGGTTGGACGTTCATTCGTTCACTAATCAGAGCAACGGGTAAAGCCGTCAGAATGGAAATTTTTCCGGTTTTTATTAATTTTATCGATTCTTTTCCGTAAATGCCCCTAGCCAAGCGATCACTCAAGCTAGCTTGCCAGAACAAAAATTCTTTATCATGGGATTTTGGGCTAAATTATATTGGTTTTGCCGATCATCGCCCCAATAACGACCGCTGAAACCCCATGACTTTGTTATGAGCATATATCCGAAATTAAGCTTGCAGTCGCAATGAATTTTGTGGTCTCCTGGTGCTAAATCCAGAGTTAATCACCTTTCTGGGAACGCCACCTTCGTCACCTTAACCGACGTAAGCGATCGCCGAGAATCCCCACAATGCCCTCAAACACTGATTTGTATAGTTTTCCTAAATTTCTGAACACGTTAATTTATGTTTATGATTGTCAGAGAAAATGGGATATTGATTTAAAACCGTATCGGAAGCTACACTATAAAGACATTTTTAAAAAAATTTTTTAAAAATTTGTAGCAAATTTTTTTTTAGGTAGGTGGTGAATGGCAAGACAGGCAATTCGCTCCCTAGCGATTATCGGTGGGGTGCATGGTAACGAGCGCACAGGGGTTGAAGTGGTGCGCCAATGGCAGCGGCGAGATATTTCGGCTCAATTTCCAGGACTAAAATGTCATTATTTTTTGGCCAATCCCAGGGCGATCGCCGCTAATCGGCGTTACATTGACCGGGACTTGAATCGGTGTTTCCGGCAACAGGATTTGAACAATAGCGCACGGGCGGGCTATGAATATAGGCGGGCACGGCAACTGGCCCAACAAATTGCCGAAGCTGATATTGATTTGATCATTGATCTCCATACCACCACCGCCGCCATGGGCACAACTTTGATTTTGAATCAATCCCAGCCTGTGTTACTTAATCTTGCGGCATACCTGAGTCAGACTGATCCTAGCATTCGCGTTTTGCAATACGCCCCCCAAGCCGATTTACCTTATATTCGGGGATTATGTGAATTGGGTCTGACCATTGAACTTGGCCCCGTTCCCCAAGGTGTCAACATCCCCACGGCGATCGCCACAACCCAACGGACTGTGATCAAAATTTTGAACTATTTACAGACTTTAGCCTTGGGGAAACCACCGCAGCTTCATAACTGTACTATTTATCAACAAATTGAAACCATCGATTATCCCAGGGATGACACCGGTCGAATTATTGCTGAAATTTCTTCCCAAATTAAAGATTATCAAGCTATTCAGCCAGGGACTCCCTTATTTACTAACCGTCGCGGCAAAATTACCCCCTACCACGGGCGATCGACCGTTTACCCTGTCTTTATTGGGGAAGCAGCCTATGTCGAAAAAGGCATCGCCATGGCCTTAACCCAGCGCAAAACCATTACGATTTAAGACCGTACATCAAACTATCGTGGGAAATATAGTTAGGTCCTGTCAAGTACCATGTCAAGTCCAGGGATGAGAAGTTAACCCAGTTCGTTAGCCCCATTGATAAATCAACTGTCTAGCCAAATCCAAAAAAGTTAGCGCCCGATCAGTCTTATTGTTGTCTTGGTTTGATTTCACTATTTGCCAAACATACTTTTGCCTATGGTCATATCAATCGAGAGTGGGATCTGAAAAGTTTTTCACCACTGTTTCAACGACTGTAACTTTAGTCTTGTATACGGGTTGTGATCGTTGACTAAGTACGTGAGTGGATTTAAATGTAAGACAGATATCGTTGAAAGCCTTGCTGTGACTGAATTTCCTAGAAAATTCATTGTGCCTACCTACTTAGGTTAGGGGCCTCACCCACTATTTTTCGAGCCAAAGTCTGCGAATCTACCGATCACTTAACAGTTGTTCACATTGTTCCGGGGTCAAAATCAGCCATTACCATGGGGAATGGACAAGTAAAATTGCCTCAAGAATCAGCTTTTAATCACATCACCATGAGCGCGTTGAATCATCAAATTATTGTTGTGGGAGGCGGAGCGGCAGGGATTACCGTCGCAGCCCAATTACTCAAAAAACAGAGTAATTTAGACATTGCCATTATCGAGCCCTCCGATA
>JBJOGT010000218.1:0-4138 GCA_046048115.1 Cyanobacteriota bacterium
CAACAGGATACTGAAAGCTAATTGAGGATTCAAGAATCACTTGAGTCGAATCCGACCGTAGGCATGGCGATCGCCATTGTCAACGGGAAAGCTGAGATAAAAAGCGATATCAGAAGGTCAATCATGGTTCTAGGTTCAAGGTAAAAAGAATTGCTTGTTTTATTTGTACCATGATTTTATCTGGCAACTTTCCCAACTTCCGCTCCAGCCTAGTTCTAGGAATAGAACCAATACCCTGAACATTTACAAAAGACTCTTCCTTCAAAAACGAAAGTTTGGGCAAAGGAACTTCATACTGACTATTTCGATATTGAGTTGTTAAGGGTAGATAAATAACTAAAGCCCTCGGCGGATTAGAATCACAACGGGATACCACAAGCACTGGACGAGTTTTTGCGGCTAGCCCCAAATCAGCAAGCCATACCTCACCAGGTTTAGGGTTCATCTAATAGATCCAATACTTCTTGTTCAGTGGTACGAGACCGCAGGATATCAAGAGCATCTTGATCTGCTAATTCGATAATTTCTTCAATTTTTTGTCTAGCTTGAATGACAATATTTGGCTGCCACTCCCGAAGTTTAAGGTCTAATGTCTCTACCAAAGAATCCATAAAGATAGTGTTAATTCGTTTTTTTAGCTTACCATCAGCATTGACTACTCGCTATTGCTAACGGGACAGCTAATCTGAAGGAGATCGCCAGAGCAAAATAACGGTGATCGCCCCTAGGGGCTTTCTTATTTTTAGGCAGGATGGGAAAAGTTAATTGAGGATTCAGGAATCACTTGAGTCAAATCCGACCGTAGGCATGGCGATCGCGCCAAAGAAGAACGTAAATGGGTTAATCCGTTAGTTCAGTCCCGATTTTATTGTGGGGGACTTCAACAGAAGTAACAGGAGCGATTATTTCTCTTTTGGCCAGAGCAGTACATTGAAAAGGCTTGCCATTGGGAGATAAAACAGCAGAAACCAAGGCAATTGTATTAAATACGACCCTTCTTTTCATTCCCTAGGCGCATCCCACGCTCAATCAAAGATTAGAACATGGGGCTTCCTGCGACATGGTTTTGTTAGAATGCAGGCAAAAGCTAACCTAAAACTAACCCATGTTAAAGACCATCGAAGGCACCTATCAAGATGGACACATTCAGCTCACGGAAATACCGCGAGACGTTGGCGATCACGCCTCAGTTCTGATTACCTTTCTTGATCCCGGCAAAATCGATCCTGTTAAATTATGTCAACTGATCGATCAGCTAGAGACCATTGAAGGCATTCAGCAAGGTTTTGATGAACTGAACGCCGGTCAAGTCCGCCCGATTGAAGATTTCGCTCAAGAGATCCAACAAAAATATGGCATTTCAAGTTGAAATCACCCCAGTTGCAGAAGTTCAAATTGAACAAGCCTATCGCTGGTACCGAAAACAAAACCCTGAGTTTGCGGATCTCTGGTTTCGAGGATTAATGAATGCCATTAGTACTCTGCAAGAAAAGCCTCAACGTTGCGCCCTAGCCATCGAAAATCATGTTTTTCCCGAAGAAGTACGGCAACTTCTTTACGGAAAAGCCAAAAATAAATATCGGGTGCTTTTTACTGTTCGAGACGCCAAAGTTTTTGTGTTGTATGTTCGCCATAGTGCCCAAGCCCCTCTAACACCCCATGAAGATATGTGAAATCAACCAATCTCAGAACCACCCTTCAGTGAAAGTTGATCGCCAAAACAACATAACGGCGATCGCCCCTGGGGGCTTTCTGATGGATAGAAGGGATGTGGAACGTTAATCGAGATTCAAGCATCACTTGAGTCAAATTCAACAGTAGGCATGGCGATCGCCGGGGGTAATTCTAGGGGTAATGGCCCCAATAATCCTTTACGAAAATCATTTAATAATTGCACTGCCGCCCGTTCCCGATCGCCGTTGTCGCGTTCAGCGGCCAAAGTAACTAGATATAAATCACCATTCATCTGCTGGGGCGGCACCTGATAGCGGTCGATCAAACTCTGCTCTAAGGCTAAATCTAATAACAGATCAATTAAGGCGATCGCCAAGTATGATCACGCAACTGGAGAAGAAATCCTCTATTTCTTTCGCCTTTAGGGCAGAATAATTCCCAGCGGTGGGGCCGAAATGGTTTGGCAGAGCAATCACAGTTAAGCGTTCACCAAAAAGGACGTTGCTGTTTCAAGAAAACCCTTGCACAATTCCTTCCAGGCATTCCCGATATCGATCCACCGGGATGGGTGCCTGCACCCGTTAAATAGAGATTTTTGATCGGGGTTTGGTAATTGGCAATTTCCGGCAGGGGTCGCAAAAACATCATCTGATCCAGGGTCATATCCAGATGGTATACATTGCCGTTGTAACTGCCGAGGCGTTGGGCGAGTTCCGCTGGGCTTTCCACATGGCGATCGATGATTAGGTCTTTTAAATGCGGGGCATAATCCGCCAATTTATTAATGACCCGATCCGCTACCTGTTCTTTTAACTCTTTCGTCCACCCTGTTCCCATCAAACCTGTGCCTTCTCGCCCGGTGATTTGGTAAGGGGCAAAAAATTCAATCCAGAGGGTATGACACCCCGTTGGGGCTAAACTGGGATCGAGCAAGGACGGAATGTCACAGTATAAAGAGGGATTCTGGTCAGGAATTTGGCCAAATCCAATTAAGGCATGGGCTTCTTCTACATGGCGCACTGAGTCGGCAATTAAAATGGTGCCCATCAAATCTTCGGGACTTTGGGCGGCGGTGAATTGGGGCAGTGCCGATAGTGCACAATCAATTTTCAAAATAGCTTCATTATTATTGACTGTGCGACGTTCTAACCGTTCTGCCAAGGTTGGGTCCGCCGCTGCCAACGCGCCTGGTTCTACCAACTGTAAAAAGACCCGCCGGGCATCAATATTAGAAATTACCCCCCGTTTAGCCCGATACTGTTCCCCCGTGGCTGTTTCTACTCCGATCGCCGTGTCATTTTCCACCAAAATCCGTTTGACGGTCTGCTCGGTGAGAATTTTGCCCCCTTGTTCCGTGATGAGTTTCACCAACGCATCAACTAACGCTCCGGTTCCCCCCTTGGGTCGGGCAATACCATGGCCGTGGCGCATGGCCAGCATCATCATCCCCGATGAGGTGCCTTTCTGGGAGGGCGGAGCCCCAATTTCTGAGCACAGTCTTGCTAGGGGTGCTTTGACCAGTTCACTATCAAACCATTCATTTAAAATGTCCTCCGGCGAGGTAATCATGGTTCGTACAAAATCCAACGCCTTATTTTTTGATCCGGCGATCGCCAACAATGCTTTCAGACTGGCAAAATCATAGGCTTGGGCAATGGCGATTAGATCCTGGGGGGGCACATTAAACATTGGTTGAATGGCCGCCATGAGACCGGTCCAGAAGTGAATAAACTCCCCATATTTTTCCCCATCCCGAGGACTATACCGGGCAATATGATCACAGGTTTTTGCCAAAGACCGATAGGCCAAAAACGCCTGGCCGTCGAGCTGGGGACAAAATACGCTGGGATCACAAAATAAATACTCTAGACCGTAGCGGGCTAAATTTAACTCCTGAAGCACCGGTCCCAAAAAGATAAATTCATGGTCAATGGCACAACGGTTGAACTTGAAGGCTGGGGATAGTTCCGGCATCAATGCCTCTGTGGTGGCCGCTCCCCCTGGTACTTCCCGTTTTTCCAGCAGTAAGACCCCGTAACCCCGCTGGAGTAGATAGGCAGCGCAGACTAAGCCATTGTGCCCCGCGCCGATGATAATCACATCCGTGGCGATCATAAATTATTTGTCTCAATCTTTGTGATTAACGCATTGGCTTTTGATGATGTTTTCACTATCCCATTTTTTGCGACAGCTATTCTACTGCTATTCTTGGTTATGGTTTGGTTTGGTTTGGTTTTGGTTCACAGCAAGGAGGGAAGTCCAAAGCTGCTATTTTGATGCGAGTTTGTCTAAGCGTTCTTGGATGGCTAATTTGATTAACGACTGTAATAGAAATAGGCTGAATAATCCCGCTAAACCAAACCCCACGATCGCCGCTTTGGCGTAGACCGTTGAGAGTAATATCGATGCTGACAGTAAAGTAAAGCCGGTTAAACAAGCAAAAATCAAACTTTTTAAGGCTAAG
>JBJOGT010000219.1:0-6783 GCA_046048115.1 Cyanobacteriota bacterium
TTGACAAACCTGAAAATACCTATCGCATTGTGGTGTTGGGGGATTCTTTTTCCGAAGCTATTCAAGTTAATGCGGATCAAACCTTTTGGAGTGAAATCGAGCGTCGTTTACCCAATTGTGAAGCATTAGCAGGAAAAAACATTGAAGTGATTAATTTTGGTGTCGGGGATTATGGCACCGCCCAAGCCTATATGACCCTTAAACATCAGGCCTTAAACTATCAGCCGGATTTAGTCTTATTGGAAATTTTTACAGGCAATGATTTAGTGAACAATTCCCAAGCCCTATCCCCCGGCGATCGCCTGTCTCCTTTTTGGCAGGAAGTGGACGGAAAATGGCAGATGAATATGGATTTTAAAGAAACGGATACCTATCAGCGGCGGGATGGTTTTGCCCGGCGATTTGTGTTTGCTTTAATTAACCATTCCCGGCTGTTACAGGTACTCAATGAAGCGAAGCGGGTGTTTGTGACCCGACAAACCTTAACCACCCAAAAGTCCGATCAAACCGACATTATTCCCGCCCTCGATTTTGACGTGAATTTATATCAAGAACCCAGTAGCCCGGAATGGCAACAGGCGTGGGCGGCTACGGAGTCTTTAATTGCTCAAATAAATCAAGCCAGTCAAGCGAATAATGCCGATTTTGTGGCGGTTACCATTAGCAATCCCCCCCAGGTTTATCCCGATCGCCAGGTCAGAGAAAAGCTTAAACAATTAGGGGCAGAAAACCTCTTTTATCCCGATCAACGCATTGCCCAATTCGGCCAGTCCCAGGGTATTGAAGTCATTACCTTAGCGCCTATTTTGCAACAAAAAGCTGATCAAACGGGAACCTATTGGCATGGCTTTGACAATACGATTATGGGCACGGGGCATTGGAACGAAAAGGGTCATCAATTGGCCGGAGAATTAATCGGCGATCGCCTTTGTCAACGTCTGACGCCATAGCAAAACACAGTTAATTTCCTTGAGCAGAACTTACCAAACCGAAGGCATTGTTTTGAAGGGAACGCCCTTTGGGGAAGCCGATCGCCTGTTGACGATTTTTTCCCCGGAATATGGCTTAATCCGGGCCATTGCCCCCAGTGCCCGTAAGCCGAAATCCAGTCTGCGGGGACGGACGGAATTGTTTGTGGTTAATCATTTTTTGATCGCCACGGGCAAAAGTTTAGACCGTATTTTGCAAGCAGAAACCCAACAATCGTTTCCGGGGTTGGGGCAGGATGTGTGTAAGTTAGCAGCGGGGCAGTATTTAATTGAGGTGATTCTCTCTCTGGCGATCGAGGGCAGTGCCCAGAGTCAACTCTATGGCTTATTTATGGAACATTTACGCCGTTTAGCGGAGGAATCTCGACCGGAAACGCTCTACGCCCATTTAGCCCAAGCTTTGTTTCACTGCCTAGCTCTGGAGGGGTTTGCGCCCCAGTTACACCGTTGTGCGTTGTCGGGGGAGGTAATTAGCCCCAATTTCCACGATCGCCAATGGCGGATGGGTTTTAGTAATGAATTGGGTGGCATTGTGAGTTTGCCAGTTAGGTTGGATCAACCGCTGATTGTAAAGCGGCTAACGGCGATCGAACTGAGTCTTTTGCAACATCTCAGCCAAAGGGGTTTACCCCAACCGTCGGATTTTTTACCGGCATTGACCCAAAAACAACTCAGGGTTTGGGATTGGTTAACGGTGGAACGGGTCTTACGGGATTATGCCCAACAGCAATTGGGGACAGTTTTTAAGGCTGCGCCTTTGGTCGATAGCCTGTGGGACTTGGACTTTTAGCCAGTCTTTTGGGCACATCGGCTTGATTTTGCTCAAAATCCCCCCAGTCGCCATCCCTAGCCATGCGATCGCCCGTTGATTCAGAATCCCCCTTACTCCCGCCCTAGATTATCTGCCCATAGGGGAAGACGGACAGTGAAACAAGTGCCTTGCCCCGGGGTGCTGTTGACTTGGATACTACCACCGTGGAGTTCAGTACATTTTTTGGCGATCGCCAAACCGAGACCCGTACCTTGGATAGTACCGACATTATTGGCGCGGTGAAAACTGTCAAATATTTTGGGTAAATCTTCCGGAGGAATACCAATGCCAGGGTCTTGAACGGTGAATACAGCGAACTCATTTTCCCGGCGGAGATGGAAATAAATATTGCTCTGGGGGGGGGAATATTTGATAGCATTATTCAGTAAGTTAGTGAAAATTTGTTTAAGCAATTTTGCATCAAAATCAACCTCCAACGATGCCGGTAAATCCTCGGGGGAAAATAAAATTATATGATTGCTATCACTAATTTGTAGATCATTGCGAAGAGTCCAACAAAAGTCGATTAAATCTTGGTGTTGGGGCTGGAAGTTGAGGCGATTTGCTTCCGCACGGTTCATGGTCAGTACATCGTCTAAGAGTGTGGTCATGTGTTTAACGCTACTTTGTACCCGTTGTAAATGTTCTTGTCGTTTCTCATCGCTTAATCGTTGGTAATAGGTTTCTAAAATGGCAGTGGAAGAAGCAATGATCGAGAGGGGAGTACGAAACTCATGGGAAGCCATGGTGATAAAACGAGAGCGTAATTCACTGAGTTGTTTTTCAAACTGCAGGGCTTGTAGGGTGCGTTTTTCAGCGTTTTTAATATGGGTAATGTCGTGCATAATACCCACTAGGTTTTGTGGTTTTTGACTTTCTGGTTCGTTGAGCAGAAAAATTGATCCGGTGACGGCAATTTCCTTTCCCGATTGAAAATGCTTAAGGCTAAATTCCCCTTCCCAAGCACGGGCTCGAAATACCTGGGGAATAATTTCCGATTGCCACTGGCTTAAACAGTCTTGGGTGAGAAATTCCGTTAGGTAGGTTTGGCTGGCGACGGACTTATTTTCAAGGCCGACTAAGGTTTGACCGGCTTCGTTAAGAAAAATGATCCTTTGATCAAGGTCAGTAATGACAATTAATTCAGTACTATTTTTAACCACGAAATCTAAGGTTTGGCGCTCAGTTTCAATTTGTTTTTGCTGGCGTAAATCATTGGCAATGCCGACAAAACCGATGGGATTATTATTTTCGTCCTGGAGCGCGGTAACGGAGAGATGAACGGGAAAACGATCGCCGTTTTTGGCAATGTAAGTCCACTCACTTTCATAGACTCCTTGGTTGAGGGCAGAAAGGGTAAAAATTTCTAAACTATGGGGGTCGATGGTTTGTTTGATTGTTTCTGAAAGGGTGCTGGCACGGGTTTGAACTTCTTCTCGATCATGGAAGATCAGTGGCGTATGTTGACTGATGACTTCATCGGCTCGGTATCCTAGCAGGGCCTCGGCTGTGCGGTTAAACGTTAAGATTACGCCGTTAGTATCCGTGGAAATAATCATATAATTGGCCCCGTCTAAAATGCCCTGTTGTAGTTGACTGAGGCTTAACAACTGCTGTTCGGCTTTGGTCCGCTCGACTAATTCTTGGCTGAGCCGTTGGTATAACAAAGATTGCTGGATGGCGATCGCCAACTGGTTGCTCAAACTTTGCAGCAATTGAATCTCAAATTTTTTCCAGGCACGGGGGCCAGAACATTGATGGGCAATTAAGAGCCCCCAAAGTTTTTTCCCAAAAACAATGGGAACCACTACTTTGGCTCGGACTTCAATGGCGGCGAGAAAATCCACCAAGCAATCTAGTACAAAACCCGTTTCCCGATCCGTTAAGGCATAAACGTAGCCGTTGATATAACGCTCGTAGCATTCCGGGGGAAAAACCTCTTCGGCAAAGGTCATGGCCAATACTGATGAATACTCCTTCGCCACGGACTCGGCGATCGCCGCCCCTGTACCATTTTCATAAACCTGATAGACCAAGACCCGGTCTGCTTCGACGGTTCGTCGGACTTCCTCCACCGCATTACTCAGAATTTGTTCCAAATGGAGGGATTGGCGAATCCGTTGGCCAATGGCAGCGAGCAATTTTTCTTGCTGGGCTTGCTGACGAATCAGATCTTCTGCCTGCTTTAGGGCATCAATATCGGTATTGCTCGCTAACCAATAATCTATTTGTCCTGAACTATCGAGCAACGGCAGCATCTGGAGTAATTGCCAATGGTAAACCCCATCGGCCCGCCGCAGGCGATGTTCCAGTTGAAAAAAACGCGCGGTTTCTAATCCCTGTTGCCACTGTTCTAAAAATAAGGACAATTGATCAGGGTGAATGAACCGTTGCCACCCCGTGCCCAAAAGGGTAGTTTTCTTTTGGCCTAAATAATCCAGTGTTCGTTGGTTACAGTCTTCCAGTTCCCCGGTAGACCCCAAACGCCATACTAAATTCGGCAGGATTTCTAGTAGATGACGGTATTTTTCTTCGCTGGCCTGCCATTGCTCCAAAACCCGTTGGCGATCAGTTATATCTCGAATGGCGATCAGTGAGCAGGGTTCCCCTTGCCATTGGATGGTTGTGGCCTTGAGTTCCCCGACCCCCGTGGTCTGCCCTGGTAGCATAATACTAATTTCCGTGGGTTGATCCGGCACCATCGCCAGACCCAAATGGGATTGGAGTAATTCCCCCAGGTTGCTGTTAAACATTTGACAAGCCACAGGATTGGCATAAATGACTGTGCCCCCTTGATCCAAAATTAAAATCCCATCGGCGATCGTATTCACCAAGGTTTGCAGTTGGGTTTCACGGGTTTGCAGGACAGTTTCGACCCGGTGCTTGTCACTCAGATCTTTGGCAATGCAGAGTAGCTGAGTCGTTTGACCGCTAGGTTCCTGCTCAAAGACGGACAGTTCCACCTCAAAATAGTGGCGGTCTTGATCCGGATCAACAAGGTCGAAGCAAAAGGTTTTTTTCTCTTCTGGAGTCAGTTGCTGTAGCTGTTCAGAGGAAAAATAACGATTCGGCAGGAGCGGTTGCTGAAATTGGACTAATTGCTCCGGTTGGGCAAATTCATCCAAACACGAGTACCCGATCATCGTCGAAAGACTATAGTTTAAATAGCAAATTTGTTGTTGCCTGAGGTCGTAAAGGTAAATGAGATTGGGATTCTGGGCTAAAAATCGTTGAATTAGATGTTGATCCTGTTGTAATTGATGTTGTTGCCTAACAATGCGATTTTCTAGGGTGTGGATCAACAGTGGAGTTTTCTGTACCCTTTGCAGGGCGGTGAGTAAGGCTTCGGGCTGCAGGCTGTCGATCCATTGTTGGGGAGTTACCCAACCGTATAACGCTCCATTGGTTTGGGTGGTTAAAACGTAGTCTAAGCTTTGCTGTTGGAGCACTTGACGGGCATGGTAATAGCTGTGATCTAGACGGCAGGTTGGTAATGGGGGCGGCAGATGGGCTGCAATGGGTCTTTGGCGATCGCCATCATCTTGAGTCAAATAATCATTAAGACTTAAGCATCGTAGGGTAACGCCTGGGGATTTCTTCGTCGAATCCGTCCGGATCAACAGGGGAATAGCGGAGAGTTGATGGGCAAAACACTGCTGGATTAGGTCCTTGACCGTGGCGTCGGCACTCAGTAAACAATCCGGCAATGCCACCGTCTGGAGGGATAACTTCTGCCACACCTGCTCTAGATCAACTTGGCGCACGAGGTTACCGATGCTGAGGAGTCCCCATATTTGTCTTTCTCCGTCCCAAAAGGGTAGAACGGCGGGGGATGCATGGCTAAATGCGGCAATGAGGTCAGAAAAGGGGGGTAACTGATGAAGATTGACTACGTCACGGACTGGAAGACAGAGATTTGCTAACGAAACTGTGGCGGAAAACGCATCTGTCTCCAACGCCCCCGCTAACTGCCAATCGGGTAATAGCCCCACTAAGGTATTGTCGCAGATCACCAGGGCACAGCTAATGGGCGCTAGGGTATTGACGGTTTTCTTAGCACGCCCACGAAAATAGTCCCGCCAGATGGCGATCGCCCCGGAAACCGTTAAATCCACCGACAAACAGAGCGGTTCCCAGTCAATCGCTGGGGGAATTTCCTCAATGTAACGGGACACAAAACTCATCAGATAGATAAATAACCGGGAAAGGAAAGATCCGAAAAAAGCGAACTCCTCTCCAAACTAACCTTAATTGTCCTCTTCAGCTAAGCTCGACTTTGTCCGATTAGGGGGCGTAACCGGGAAGATGTAACCAAGGACTGTCGGTTCGCTCATTTTGGGAACGCTTTGTGAATTATCAACGGCATAATAAGACTTGTGGCGATCGCCAAAAGGTATTGACAAGCATGGCTAAATATAGTTCAGTCCCCCATGAAGAAAAATTAGCCCAGTCTAAACTGCGGTGGAGCAGGTTAAACGCTATACATAGTGTTTTCATAAAATCCTTGAACACTAGAAAAAATCAGCAAACCAACAGCCTTGATTTTGTCAACCCTCACTTTTTGAGATGTTGCTAAATGCCAATTACGGGACTATGCTCAATAAGCAGCCCTTTTGTTGACATACTTCCTAGTTTTATCAATTCCTCTAAGTCACTGTCCTAAAATCATGACAATAGTTGTACATTGGAAGTTGGAAGAATTTAAAGCGTTAAAACTATACTAAAGGTACCCACCCAATTTGATTCCTACGGTGTTTCACCCTCGTTTGAGTGCAACCTCCCCTCTACCAAGGAACCATTCTTTATCCCCGGCGGAGCGCCTATGGGACGGTCATTTTTCCGTTGGTGCAACTGAAGCGTTTGTTTCAAGCGTTATACGCCAGTTTGTTGAAATTGATGTGGCGGGAATTGCTGTCGGGGGAAGTCCCCACCAATGAAAACGCTAATGCTTTGGCGATTTTGCTGTTTCTGTTGTTGTGTTGG
>JBJOGT010000220.1:0-4959 GCA_046048115.1 Cyanobacteriota bacterium
GATCACCACAAGTTGATTGCCAACCAATGGATGAACCAGAATTGTCTGGATAAGCACCACCACCATCAAGTAGATCTCGTGCCCGAGATTCCAAAGCAGCCATCCTTTGTTTTTCAGCAGCTAGGCGTTTTTGTTCTTCTTGAGCCCTTCTTCTTTCTTCAGCTAATTGTCTTCGCTGTTGTTCAATGTTTTCTTGCTCCAATTGTGCTTGTTTTGCTTTTTCCTCTTCTATTTGCTTCTCAGCTTCTTGCTGCCTCCGTATAGCTTCTTTTTTTTCATTCTCTGCTTCCATTGCTTTTTGTTCAGCCTCTTTGATTTGTTGAGTAATAAAATATCCTCCTCCTAACCCAATTCCTGCTACTAAGAGTGCTATGGCGATGAAAATAAATTTCGTACCACTAGATGATTGTGGTTTATTGTCTTTTTTACGATTCAGTGAACTAGTCGGAATCATTACCGTTTCTGCACCAGAACTATTGGAATACTTCCGCTGACTTGGTGTTGGTGCAACTTGAATTGTCTCCATCTGATTTGCCGGTTTTGAAGCCGAGCTAGAAATCAAAGAATGTAAATCTTGATACATGGCTTCTGCGGTAGAATAGCGACCACTGAGTTCCATTTTGATCGCCTTATCCAAAACCGTTGCTAAATGGGGATCAACATTTGGCACGTCACTCTGCCAATCCAACTCCCCGGTCAACTGACTCGTGGCAAACTCAACCGGCAGCTTTTTCGTCATGGCGTAAATAATGGTCAGACCTAAAGCATAGAGATCCGTGCTAAACACAGAGCGACCAGCCCCTTGCTCTGGGGCCATAAATCCCCTTGTGCCAATCACCACCGAACTCACCATTGACCCCGATCCCAGGGTGACAACTCCCATCGTTTCCTTCACCGCCCCAAAATCGATCAACACCGGTAGGCGATCGCCGTCGCGGAGAATAATATTTTCCGGTTTAATATCGCGGTGAATAATCCCCTTACCGTGGATATATTTGAGGGTATTGAGAAGGGAAGAAAGAATCGTTTTAGCCTGTTCAGAGCCAATGGGAGCAACCTCCGTTAAACTTTGCCCCTGAATATATTCCTGCACCAAATAAAACTCATCATTGTCCGAAAAATAACTATACAATTTGGGGATTTGGCTACAATCATTCCCTAATTCCTCAAGTACCGCCGCCTCTTTTTCAAACAACTGGGCAATTAAATCCGTCGAAGTATTTTGATTCGCATTGGCCGGCTTCAGCTTTTTCACCACCACCAACCGCTGGGATGGCATTTGTAGATCTCGGGCTAAAAACGTTTCCCCGAATCCCCCCGATCCGAGGGAATTAACAATTTCGTAACGATTGAGCAGCAACTTAGCCATAGAAAATTGCCTCATCCTGGGTTACAAAGAAAAAATCAAACAATACAAGTAACAGAAAGTTACCATTCAGGCGCTATACAGATAAACCCATAAAAATATTATCCTATTATTCCAGTCTTGATGCAGTTAATTTAAAATTCAATAAAAAGTTATCACAAAAGCTAACGGCGATCGCCGACCTATTGGCCATGATTGACCATCAATTACACACTGGAGGTATTGGCAGTTTGAGCGATCATGCTGGGGATTTAGCTCAGTTTCGTTCCTTGGAATTAGCGGCGGCCCTTAATCGCCTGCGGACTCTACACGTGTCCCAGTCCTGATCGCCCGTCAAACAAAGCAGCACTTGTTTCAAGGTAGCGGGTACTTAATCCCGTTCCCAAAATCTTAACCAAATACTTGCTGCATTTACCGTTGTGTTTATGTTGATCCCCCTTGCTCTAAGGACATTTAAACTTAATTACAAGCGACTTAGTGATAAACGAAGAAGCCCCAAAAAAAAGCCCCCGACCTTTGGCGATCGGAGGGTTACTGGGTTGACATCTAATAGGAGACTTGGATGGAGGGGAATTAAGTCTCCCTAAAACTTTGACAATTAGCTAAACCATTCCGGTACCGCTTCCGCTTTGGTGTTGGTATTGCGGGACGGGGTTTCGCGGGTAAACTTCATGTGAATGTTACGGGTTTGTTCCCCATCCACCGCTACCGCCTTAATGGGATAGTCAATCAAGCCGTCTTGGAAGGACATCTGGAAGCGGAACGTGCCATCGGGATTGAGCTTGATCTGGCGATCGCCGATGGTGACAGTGGCATCGGGTTCCGTTGCGCCGTAGACAATCAACTCCGCATCAGCCACTAACCAGAACTGGCGGGGACGAATGGGGGCCTCCGAGGCCATAAATTCTGCACTGGAAACGCCGTAACCGTAGCCAACCCCCATGCCAACACCGGACATGTTGATCCCGGACATGGTTGGCACTGCCCACATACCGACCCCAGAGGGGAACACATAGGAGCTAATGGCTTGCTCGGGGGCCATGGAACCAGGGATATGTTGCATGGAACCATAAAGGGAACCCGCCATCCGCATCGCTTCGGCATCCTGGGCCATGTCAAAGACTTGGTCATAAATCGCATTGGGAGCACCCACGGGACGTTTGTGGGGCGGAACCAATTGATAAACGGTTTTACCTTGCAAGTCTTCATCCCAATTCACCGTCACAAACACATCCTCAACCCAATCGGAGGGATACACCGGGGGAATGCGGACGGGGGTAGACCGAGCTAAGGCCAACCAACGACCATCAAAGGTGCGATAGCCGATATCCAGAGCATAATCCCGGTCACTAACGGGAATCGGTAGATACCATTCTCGGGCTAACTCATCACAAAGATATTCTTGAACACTGTGGGGGCTTTGGGTCTGCCAATCTAAATCGGTAACGTCATATAAACGTAATGCCAATTGTTGTCCCCCTTGACGCCGCATTTCTTCTTTGTGCTCGTTGGGGATATCCCAGTAAGCATAGGCCCATTGGGGATCCCTGGGCATCAAGGTAATACGACTGTCGCCATAGCCACCGGGTAAATCCCCCAGACCTTCATCCACCGACGTTAGGGGAGCGCCAAATTTATCATCTTGGCCAAGTTCAAATTTCGATGCTTCCACAGCTTGTTCCTCCTGGGGGCGATTAAAGGTTTTTGTCGTAAGGGGGGGATCAGAGGGAGAATTCTTCAACGCCTGATCGATGGACGCTAACAGTTGGGCTTTACGCATCCGACTGTAACGGGAAATATTGCACTCGCTGGCAACTCGTCGTAATTGTCGCAGCGTCATGTCTTCTAACGGAGGTCGGTCTTGAGCCATAACAATTACTCTCGATTCATTGGATACACCATTAGCTCTGTTGGGGGCAGAAGCAAGATGAGAGGGCTTTTACAAAGATTAAAAAATTAACGAAATCAATAAAATTTTGTTAACTAAATAGCGGGGTGATCCCACATTGCCAAGGCGGGGATCGCAAACTTCACTTTTTGTAACATAAGCTTCCCCTCATCCGTCAAGGGGATCAGGCTCACAGCACCAGGGATTCAACGCAATAATCAGCTTTCTTTTGATTTTTATGTCAGGAAGCCATGACATTAATGGCGATCGGACTCAATGTAAGCCCAGGGCGCAATGGTGGGCACGGGCAATGTCTTGATTTGTTGATATAAGCCAAAGATGTTATGCCGATTCCAAAACTGGCACATAGCTGTGGGGGGTGTTCTAGGAAAACGTTAATATTCTGAGGTGTGTGAGGAGTAAGTTTAAGCCCCCGGAGTCGAAACAAGGAAAGACGCCCAGGGGCTTTTTCTTGTCTATTTGCGTTAGGGCAGTTCCATCGACTTTGTCTTGAGTCAGCAATTGTATTCATCCCCAGGAAATTGGTTGTTGTTAGATCATCCCAAGCGACCTCTGAGATTCAATTTTTAACCACCGTTAAGCGTCAGCAACCAGAGACTATGTGCCGTTTGTTAGGGTATTTGGGAAAGTCATTACAGCCAGAGCAATTAATTTATCAGCCAGAGCACTCGCTCATTGTCCAGAGCTATCAACCGCAACAGATGACGGCGGGACTTCTCAATGCCGATGGGTTCGGGGTGGGATGGTTTGACCAAGGGTCAGATCCCCAGCCGTATCTCTACAAAAATATTTTGCCCATTTGGAGCGATATTAATTTACCCCACCTGAGTCGTTATATTCATTCAAGCTGTTTTGTGGGCTATGTCCGCAGTGCAACCCCGCCGTTGGTGGTAGATTTAACCAATTGTCAGCCCTTTTCGGAACAAAAGCTGTTGTTTGTCCATAATGGCTTTATTCATCATTTCCGCACGACCCTGTACCGTCCTTTGCGTAATTTATTGAGCGACGAGAGCTATCAACAAATCCATGGGACAACGGATTCTGAACATATTTTTGCGTTGATCCTGGATACTTGGCGCAATGAACCCGCATTGACGTTAGCCCAGGCCCTGGGGAAATCCCTGGCAATATTGACCGATTTAGCCCAGCAGTTTAACACCTATTTTTCTGCCAATATTCTGTTGGCCGATGGGAAACAACTGGTGGCCTGTCGTTATGCCAATCGGGAACCGGAGCCGAGTTTGTATTGGTTAGCCAATAGTCAGTTCTGTCCTGACGGGGTTATTGTGGCTTCGGAACCCCTCTTTGATGGCCCGTGGCAGACCTGTCCGGTGCAAAGTTTGCTGGCGATCCAGGGCCCCGATCAGATTCAGATTCATCGTTTAAACTAGGCAGACCTGGTCAAGGGTGGTGAAAAAGTCGGGATAGGAAATGGCTGCGGCTTCTGCTCGGTGAATGATGGTTGATCCCTGGCTGTTCAGGGCGGCGATCGCCAAACTCATGGCAATGCGGTGATCCGTCAGGCTATCAACGGTGGTGCCGGTTAGGGGGTGACCCCCTTGGATTTCTAGTCCGTCAGCAAATTCCGTGATTTTAGCCCCCAGTTTGCCCAACTCCGAGGCGATCGCCGCTAGACGGTCACTTTCTTTCACCCGCAGTTCTTCGGCATTCTCAATGCGGGTAA
>JBJOGT010000221.1:0-4060 GCA_046048115.1 Cyanobacteriota bacterium
AACGGAGGAAATCTCTGCGGCTAAGGTGTTCCCCCCGTCTTCCCCCGTCACCGTTGCACGGGCTGTAATGGCTTCATTTGTCCAGTAAACATCTTCGGTGCTTAAACAAATGCCGCTGACGGTACTCCGGGTGCTCCGGGTGACGCTTTCCATGGCCCCCCGTACATCTTCTAAGGTAGGAGTCTGAAGGGCTTGTATACCGCTCAAAATCCCCAATAAAATATCGGGCTGAATCTGTAATGCGCCATGGCTTTCAGAGATATAGTCTGCGATGGATACCAGATCTAGATCCGTCATCTGCACAGGGGTGGCGGATACCTGGGGAACCGTACCATCCCCCGTTGCCAATTGGGGGCGATCGCCTAAATAGACGGGTAATTCTTCACTAACCTGAATTTGGCCATCCACTAACTTGGCCGATTGCAGAGTGGGCTGATTAACACCGACCACAGGACAAGTGACAAAGCTTTGACGATAGAGGGGATTGGCTTGATTGGCATCGGCAGCGTCGTCAATTTCGTTGTGAAAGGCTAAGGCATCGGCTGCTTTTTGGGGATCAATGTTGGGCAAGGGAACGGGGGATTCTGCCACCCGATAATAGGTGGAACCGACTTGTAAGGCCTTGTAGCGAGGCATAAGTTGGTAGATCGAATTTAAGCTTTGAATCATTGAGCCAAGTTGTAACAATTCTCCAAAATTGATAGAACCTTTCCTTAAACCATTAGCTAAGGCATCAATGGCATGGATGGAACCGCGATAGGGTGTACCAAAGGTAAACAGCGTCCGGCAATCTTGCCAGCCCCCTAATACCTCTAGGTAGTACCGAGAAATTAAGCCTCCCATACTATGGGCTAATAAGATAATTTTGGCGTTGGGGTTATCACTAAATTTTCGCCAACAATGTAGGCGTCGATCTAATAACCGTTTCAAAATACGGGCATTGGCGCGATTATCCCGTCGCCAATCGTAGGGAAAGTGATAAAAATTGGCGGGTCTATCCTCTGGATCATCATAAATATTGCCCCGCACGACTTGGAAGTTGTCGGTGATCAGGGCAGAGGTACGATTGTAGCCGTCTACCAGTTTGCCAAAGCCGGAAAAGCCTGGGATTAGATAGCTGTCTTGGATGAGTCCCGTGGGTTTGACGCCATCCCCTAAATCGCCACCGTGGGGATCATCGTCCATTAAGGTTAAGGCTCGAAGGGGGCTACTCAAATTTATGGCAAAGTCCAATAATCGCTTACCCGAGACATTCCAGAGTTCTTTGCCGTCTTTTGCCAAAACACTCCCCATAATTCCCGGAAGGATGACAACCATGTCATGCAGTGGCAGTAACGGCATAATGACCTCAAAAATAATTCACCATCAAGTAAAGCGTATATTGGGCACTAGTTCATACTAAATTAATTTATTGATGCTGAAATGCTGACAAATCACCCAAGTTAAGGGTTTTGGGATAATTTTTCTTACCGCTTCTCTTACCCAGACACCATTCCTGGTTGCCCTAAGAATTCACGGCGATCGCCTCTACGACAAGCCAATTGCCTGCGGCGTTATAACGTCCACCCACGGTAATTTGGGCACCAGGGTTTAGCTGTTGTAATTGTTGATACACCTCAGGACGTTCGGTGATTAATGCCATTTTCTTCCCCAATTTTTGTAGACTTAACTGATAGCTATGGTCATGGGGTTTACGTAACTTGCCGGTGTAAACAACCTGGGTTGAAGTTAGGGATAAACAGGCTAAATCGGTCTTAACTGGACAGTTGCCTGACTCAGGATAGGCATCGGGATGATCCAAATAATAGCGTTGCCAATACAGCCAATCCGGGTGATCCGGGGTCAAATTAAACAGGGGGATCACCGCTGCCGGGGCCTGGCGATCGCCGATTAATGCCTCCTGCACATCCCGCACGGCTAAATCCTGGGGATCGCACTGTTGCTCAATACTCAAGGCTGCGATCATCCCTACCGCTTGTCCCGTATTCATCACCAACGGTTGCAAGCGACTACTGCCATTGGCAATGTGACTGACGGAAATATTTTTTTCACAGGGTAAAAAGCCCCGCACGGATTCCGGCAATAACGCCCCAAAGGGAATGGTAAATGGTGTGCCTGTCCAACGTCCGCCCCATTGCAAGGATTTAGGGGCTAAGGGAAAGTCATAACCGGGATAATGGTGATCGTTGGCGTAGTTGCCCACCGCAATGCTCATCACTTGCTGATCCTGAATGGGTAACGGGGCGACTTGGCCTTGGGAGAGAATTTCGTTTTCTGTCAGGGTGACTTGCCCCCGTAGGCGACGACTTTCCCGGTAGTAGGGATGGAGGGCAAAGGCGGTGGAACGCTGGCCGGCCTGGGGAAACAGGCCCGTGGCTAATTCCAATGTGTCAGAATGTTCGGTTTGCAAATAATGGGCATAGGCATGGCTATATTCATAAGCTTCTTGCAGATAAGCTTGTTTTTGCTCCGGACTCCCGATTAACCGATTTAAATCCTTGCCATAATCATTGCCGGCGATCGGCCAGTTGATCATGTAATGGCGATCGGGTAACTGGCCGTAGGTTAAAAACGAGGCTTTACCGTGGCGCTGCCAAGTGGTTGAAAAATCCTGACTTACCTCAATTTTGGGCGGATCAATGGGCATTGCTGATTTTCCCTGCGTCTGTCGGAGCATAAATACCCAAGTGGGTGACTGCACCGGATAGGTTTCCGTCATGCCATTCGGTTCCGGTGGCGCACTAACTTCGTTAAAATTCTCCTGCCAGTCCCAGCCCCAGCGGTGGGGAATCTCGCCCAAAGCCAGTAAATCTCCCAATTCCGTCCCATCTAAGGTGATTTGGGCCCGGATTTCATAGTCGGGGAATCTCACCCCCAATAGGCGTTTGTCTTGTTTAATCACGGCTACGGGCGTTTGATTAGCAATCCAGGTCAAATTGGGTAATTGCTGAACCCAATCCGCCAAAATTTTTGCCCCAACGCGGGGATCAAAGGTAAACAAACTCACCCAACCATGGTCTAATCCGTCCGGTTGTTGCTGTTTTAAGGCGCGTAAAAATTGTCCCCAAATCCCCGTTTGCCATGCCGCCAACTCATTACCATCGGGGGCCGCTACCCCGGCGGAGGTCAACATCCCCCCTAACCACGGCCCTTCGCTGACTAAGATAGTTTTAATTCCCCGTCTCGCCGCTTGCAATGCCGCCGCCGTTGCCCCGACCCCACCACCCACAATTAAAACCTCTGTGGTCAACTGTTTGATCTGCGTTCCCATAACTGTCCCCGGTAAGCTGTTACTGCTGAATTTTCAAAAAATCTTTCTTAAATTACGTAACATGGGTTATCATCCCATAAACCGTAATGCCATGTGAAAGATGATAGGTCGTGATCTGAAAGTAGTGGTATCTGAAAAGCACGTAAAATAAAGCTAAAAATGAGTTTTTACCTAACATAAATTAAGCCCGAAATATCCATAAAAAATAATGCTTGATATGACTCCCATTTTTGCAATGATACTTGTATCACTGACACAAAATTCTTTGAACATTAAATCTAATTTATATTAATGTTGGTTCGTCATTTGTTGATCGCCCTTGTTCTGAGCTATCCGCTGTTGAGTCCGCTTTCCCTCAAGGCTCAAGAGACCCGACCCCAGGCGATCGCCTCGCCTTCGCCCCCACAATTACGGGTGGGGTTTGCGGGGGATGCCCCGGTGGTCATTGTTTCGGAGGCTGGACAGATTCAGGGCATTGCAGTGGAAATCTGGCAGGAAGTGGCCAGTAAGCTCCAGCTTAACTATGAAATAGTATCCTATTCTTCCGTTCCTGATGCCTTATTTCATTTGGCTTTAGGGGACGTTGATGTTGTCCTGGGAACGGTGACGGTGACCCAGGAACGGTTAGAACAGTTTGATTTCACCCAACCGATCGCCCAGGATGAGTTAACCTTGTTAGTCCACTCTTCTGGCCATAACCTGTGGAACACGATCCGACCGTTTTTTGGTTGGGCTTTTATTTCGTCCGTCGGGGTAATTTATCTTTGCTTAGTGGTGGTGGGAAATTTG
>JBJOGT010000222.1:0-2709 GCA_046048115.1 Cyanobacteriota bacterium
CCGTTAGCGACCTGCTAGATCAATTAATTATGGAGCACCCTGAACTTGCCCCCTGGCGATCGCTCACCCGTTTTGGCGTTAATTATCAATTTGTCTCCCCAGAAACGCTCTTAAATGCCGGGGATGAAGTGGTATTTATCCCCCCCGTTAGTGGCGGCTAAGTCAGGTCAGTGTTCGCATCAGTGTTCGCAATTAATTATCATGCTGGTCTTGGAAATCCCAGGCTTCATGGCTCATCAAATCAATAATATGATCCCGCAAGAGAAAATCATGGAGTTCGAGTTCTCGCTCCACGGCAAACCATTGCTTGGCGGGAATAAATTGGCAGAGGGTATAAATCGGTTGTTGGCGATCAAGGCGTTTTTGACGGACTAATTCAGTCGCCGTTGAGCGAATCAGTTCTAAAGAGAACACTGTTTCTTGGGGGAGAGACGTCGTAACCATAGAAATTTAACCGCAAAAAAGAGATTGACGAGAAGAATAGCTCAGGGCTGAGGTACGGGGCGATACAAATAACATCGGCTAGCAACGAGGGTTAAACGAGGGCTATCAATGGTGTCAGCTAACCTTAAGACATTGGGACAAGGGCGGGCAACGGTAACAAAAAATACAATTCTTTATATTCTACGTATCTTCCCGGAGAATTGTCATTCCCTTTTTTGAAAGTAAAGGGTTTCTTAATCTTTTTTTGAACCATTGCTCCTCAATTATTACGGGACGTTGCATGGGGGTTTGCTGGGACAAGCCGTTGACAGTCGGCGATGCTAACCCAACTGCTACTACCATCTTGCCAATATTCTTTTTTCCAAATGGGGGCTTGGTGTTTGAGGGTGTCAATGGCATACTGACAGGCGGCAAAGGCTTCGGCCCGGTGGGGGCAACCGATCGCCACGAGGACGCTAATTTCTCCAATCTGTAATTTACCGATGCGATGGTGAATCACGACCCCGGTTACCGTGGGCCACCGTTGGCGGATTTGTTGGGCAATGGTTTGGAAAACAGTGATCGCCATGGGATTATACGCCTGATATTCCAAATATTGCACCGCCCGGCCCTGGGTTTCTTGTCGCACCATGCCACTCATGATGGCGATCGCTCCATTGGCGGGGTTATCCACCTTTTGATAAACCGTCGCAAGACACAACGGCGCAACACTAATTACAAAATCATCAGTGATGGCAGTGGGGCGATCGGACATAGAACCTTCCGTTATCAACAACGACCAAACTTGTTTGCATCAATGCTAAAGCAATCCTGAAACCCTGTCGCTTTCCCCGCCATCATGGCCGCAACGACCCCAATTAGGGACGGGAAAACCGAACCTCGTTTAACTTAGCACTCGACTGCCAAGAGTGCTAGAGTGCTTTATGGAATCACCCCGAAACCCTTGATGTTATTTGTAATTTAAACCTATGGCAAAGCTTATTTCCTTTAAGGATGAGTCTCGGCGATCGTTAGAAGCGGGGATCAATGCCCTCGCAGACGCCGTGCGGATCACCCTCGGCCCCAAAGGTCGCAATGTTTTACTAGAAAAACAATATGGTGCGCCCCAAATTGTTAACGATGGCATTACTGTCGCCAAAGAAATTGAACTGGAAAACCCCAACGAAAATGCGGGAGCCCGTTTGATCCAAGAAGTCGCCTCCAAAACCAAAGAAATTGCTGGGGACGGCACCACCACCGCTACGATTATTGCCCAAGCGTTAATTCGGGAAGGATTGCGGAATGTGGCCGCTGGTGCGAATCCAGTTGCCCTCCGTCGGGGCATTGAGAAAGTGAGTGCTTTTCTCGTTCAAGAAATTGAAAATTTAGCCAAACCCGTGGAAGGATCGGCGATCGCCCAGGTAGCGACGGTTTCGGCCGGTAACGATGAAGAAGTCGGTCGGATGATTGCCGATGCCATGGACAAAGTTACCAAAGATGGGGTGATCACCGTCGAGGAGTCAAAATCCCTCAACACCGAATTAGAAGTGGTAGAAGGGATGCAGGTTGACCGGGGTTACATTTCTCCCTACTTCATCACCGATTCCGATCGCCAAATTGTCGAGTTTGACAATCCCCTAATTTTAATTACCGATAAAAAAGTCAGTGCCATTGCCGAACTCGTCCCCGTATTGGAGAATGTGGCCCGGTCCGGTCGTCCCCTGTTGATCATTGCGGAAGATGTGGAAGGGGAAGCCCTGGCCACCCTCGTGGTCAATAAAGCCCGTGGTGTTCTGAATGTAGCCGCCATTAAAGCCCCTGCCTTCGGCGATCGGCGCAAAGCGGTGTTACAAGATATTGCCATCCTCACTGGCGGCAGCGTCATTTCCGAGGATATTGGTCTGAGCCTGGACACCGTCACCTTAGATCAACTGGGTCAAGCGGTTAAAGTCACCCTGGAAAAAGACAACACCATCATCGTTGCCGGAGCTGATAAACGAGCTTCTGCCGGGGTCAAAGAACGCATCGAACAACTGCGCAAGGAATTAGCCAACAGCGATTCAGACTACGACAAAGAAAAAATCCAAGAACGCATCGCCAAACTAGCCGGTGGGGTTGCCGTCATCAAAGTAGGTGCCGCAACGGAAACCGAACTCAAAGATCGTAAACTCCGCATCGAAGATGCCCTTAATGCCACCAAAGCAGCGGTGGAAGAAGGCATTGTTCCCGGTGGTGGCACAACCTTAATTCGCTTAGCGGCTAAAATTGAGGGCTTCAAATCCCAAC
>JBJOGT010000223.1:0-2869 GCA_046048115.1 Cyanobacteriota bacterium
TGCGGCGGGTACACAACAGCGGAGTCTGGGAACATTGATCGAGCCGTACCCAATAGTAATTGGCTTGGATTGCCATGACCGTGCCGTCGTCCGTTACCCTAGCCATCATCCATCCCCTCCCACCTCAATCAGTCCAATGGGGAGATAACAGCGATCATTAAGCGAAAACCCGGTTCTGATTCCAACGGCGTCAGGGTTTGTTGGGTATATCCCTCTAGGGCAAGACTATGGGGAACCTGCTCCACCGGCTCTCCCCCGTCCAACCAAACCTCCAACGTCTGACCGGGGGACATTTGGGACAATTTCAGCTTGGTGCGAACAAAGTTAATCGGACAGGGCGTACCCCGCAAATCCAACACCATTGGCTCAATAATTTGGCTCATTTATGGAATAGTCCCCCCAAAAAACCTTCTAGCCCGCCTTTGCCATGGCTTTCCCCCTTAATCGTAGCCAAACGTTCTAATAACTCCCGTTCCTCAGAACTCAAGCGGGTGGGAATTTGCACCATCACCGTGATTAGATGATCGCCTCGAATAGTCGCATTGCCTAGCTTGGGAACCCCTTTATTTTCCAGGGTTAATACCGTATTCGGTTGGGTTCCAGGGGGAATGGTTAATTCCGCTTCCCCATCCACCGTTTTCACCGTCACCCGACAGCCCAAAATTGCTTGCAGATAACTGACTTCTAATTCAGACAGAATATTAATGCCCTCGCGGACAAAGCGTTTATCCGTTTCTACCATTAGATAGACGTAAAGATCCCCCGCCGGCCCTCCCCGTAGCCCCGCATCCCCTTCCCGGGATACCCGCAGACGTGTGCCGTCATCGACCCCAGGGGGAATGGTGATTTTAAGTTTTTTGGTTTCCTGTTTGCGCCCAGCACCGCCGCAGCTCTCACATTTTTCCTCAATCACTTCCCCTGTGCCATTACAGGTGGGACAGGCCGATACCTGGGCGAAACTACCAAACGGTGTGCGGGTGGCCCGACGGACTTGACCCGCCCCATTGCAAGTTCCGCAGGTTTTAACACCAGTCCCCGGTTTTGCCCCTGACCCATTACAGGTGTTACAGGATTCTAGGTGGGGAATGCGGATTTCTTTTTCCCCCCCAAAAATCGCTTCTTGGAACGTCAATTTCAAATCTAACCGTAGATCATCCCCCCGTGTTGGCCCTGATCGACGCCGACCGCCCCCTTGTCCGGCCCCCATGCCACCGCCAAACCCGCCAAAAATCGTTTCAAAAATATCGGCAAATCCGCCCATATCCCCCATATCGAAGCCTTGGGCACCGGCTCCACTAACGCCGGCCTCACCAAATTGGTCATAGCGTTGACGAACCTCTGGCTCAGACAACACTTCATAGGCCCGGTTAATCTCTTTGAATTTTTCCTCTGCCCCGGCCTCTTTATTTACGTCGGGGTGGTATTTGCGGGCTAACCGGCGGTAGGCACGTTTAATTTCATCTTTACTGGCATCCCGCGTCACTCCGAGCGTTTGATAATAATCCCCAGGCATAGTGCGTCGCTGTTTTGCTTAACAATAGTTGACAGAAAACTTGTAGTGTTTACTGTAGCAAACTCTAGCCCCCCCTGGTTTGTCTAGGCTGCTAGTTATTTAAGGACAACGCTGGCCGGGTTCGGCCCAAAATTTCCCCCGACAATGGTTGCGCTGGCCCACCCAGTCCACTTGCCACCGATCGCCCTGGGCGGTGAAATCAACCCGGGTTTGCTGGCCACTGAGGGAATCGTCACAACTGCCCATTTGGGTCAAAATCACGGCCACGGATTGGGGGGTTAGACGTTGGATGGTGGCACTCTGGGATCGGAAACAGCCAAAGTCTCCTTCGCCGAGTTGTTGGGGGGTCAAGGTTTGGGCATAAAACTGCTGAACGAGTTGACTGGGGCTGGGGACGGTGATTACCTGGGGAAATTGCCAAAAGGGGGAGGCGAATGGGAGATCAACGGGTTGAAATTGGTTTCGTTCCGGTACGGCGCTAGATGGGGAGGTTGGGGCGTTAGATTGGGCGATCGCCGTTGGAGCATGAAACAGGGCGGTGCTGACGATGGCCATTGCCATGAATTTGAACCAGGAGGACAACATAGGGTGATCTTGATGGAAAGGGAATACAAGGAAAAAACGCCATGAAAACTGGCTCGGTCGTAAAATAGCTGAGAACCAGCTTTAACCTAAATGTACAGCCTCAAATTGGCTCTCTGAAACTATTTGATCGGACTTACATCAACGCTATGACCTCTCCCCCCAATGCCCCCAATTCTTTGCCCGCGTCCCTTCCTACCCTGCCCAAATTACCGTTGTTGACAATGTTTCGGTTGGGGCTATTCCAAATGGGGTTGGGAATTATGTCCCTGTTAACGTTGGGGGTGTTAAACCGAATCTTAATTGATGAATTAGCCGTTTTACCCTGGGTTGCCGCTACGGCGATCGCCATGTACCAATTTGTCAGCCCTTTTAAAGTTTGGTGTGGACAATTATCCGATAGCAGACCGTTGTTGGGATGGCACCGCACCGGCTATGTCTGGCTCGGGGCATTATGTTTCACCAGTTTGTCCTTTGTGGCACTACAAGTGGTGTGGCAATTGGGTCTGAGTTTGCAGGCCAACGGCTGGAGTATTATCACGATCCTTTGGAGCATTATTTTGGGGGCCATATTTGCCGCCTATGGGGTGGCATTGAGTTTAAGTTCCACCCCCTTTGCCGCGTTATTGGTGGATGTCTCCGACGAAGACAATCGCTCTCAATTAGTGGGCATTGTGTGGTCGATGTTGATGGTGGGCATTGTCATCGGGGCCATTGTTAGCTCTCGGCTACTGAATACCCCGGAAATCTGTGGCAAGGCCCTGTTAAATGCAG
>JBJOGT010000224.1:0-7051 GCA_046048115.1 Cyanobacteriota bacterium
TACAACAAACCCCCGGAAACCGTCGCATTGCCGTTCTGGGGGCGATGAAGGAATTAGGAGAGTTTGCAGAAAAATTCCACCAACAGGTAGGGGAACGGGTCAAAGCCCTAAACCTTGATGCCCTTTTTCTGTTGGCCAATGATGATAATGCAGCGGCGATCGCCACGGGGGCAACGGGCATTCCCACAGAAATTTACCCAGATGCCGATACCTTAAGACAAGGCCTTAAAGGTCACATTCAACCCGGCGATCGGCTATTGTTCAAAGCATCCAACTCCGTGGGACTAGGACAGGTGGTGCAGCAATTACTCGCTGAAAACGCCGACTAAAATCTAGCGTTTCATAACGTTTCTAGATAATCCAATAGATCAGCCATCTCTTGGGCATTGGTTTGGAACTGGGGCATGGGAGGGGTTTTACCACTAATAACCTGTCTAATTAGCTGGACATCCGATTTCCGCTGATGAACCCCTACTAAGCTAGGGCCAATATTACCCGTTGCTTCCATGCCATGACAAACAGCACAATTGGCTTGAAAAATGGCATGGCCCCGCTCCCCATCACCGTCTAAGGAAAGCACTTCACTTACATAGGGATCAAAATGGACAACCCCGAACCACGCCACCGTCGTCACGGCAATAACCGCCATGATGGCGATCAACCAAGTCCCAAGGGGATGCAACGAACGCTTTGGGGATTCAGACAAACTTTTATCCATCACACAGGACATAAATAGCAGACAAATTCGGTGTTATAGGAGAAGTTTTTTTAGCAACTTAACCCATTGTAATTAAAATTTCGTAACACAATCCCTGCCGGAGGACTTTTTAGGCAATTCTCGGCAGCCATTGTCCCGGCTTAACCATGTCAGAATGGAGTCCATCTGCCTCCTTGTCACGATCCGGTGATCCTTCTTAATGACCATGTACACCGACGATTCCCCCTCTCCCCCTCGTATTCCCCGTGCCCCCCTAGAACGGCGAGCCTATGCTTACCTCCTCGATTTCGTGACGATTTGGCTGTTTAGCTCCCTCGCCAATGGCGTTGTGCAATTTTTGATTTTTGGGATTGGCTGGGTGGGTTTGCGGATTATTTTAGTCTCAGCTAACCAAGGACAAAGTTTTGGGGGATGGGCCTTTGACCTCAAGGTGATCAACCTACGTCTGCGTCGCTTACCGGGCATTTTGGAACTGAGCAAACGGGAAGGGATTTTGGGGGGCGCATCCTACTTGGCCATGCTGGGCTTGAACGTCAATTTTCGTAATGGGATAACCTTTTTATTGCTTGTGGCCCCCCTTGCGGCGGATTGTGCTTTGGCGATCGCCGAAGATGGCCTTAATCAAGCATTTCATGACCGCATTGCCGGAACGGTCGTCTTGTCTAGTAAGCGGGGATTTTCGTTGGATTTGCGTATCAAACGATTTTGGCTAGAACTCAAACGGAAATGGGCAACCCGGCAACGACGTTAAGAATCAGATCGGCGTTCGAGCAAAATAGGTTAAAGTTTTAGTGATGTTTTCCCTACCCACCTAGCATCGACAATACTTTATGGATAATTTACTAAGTTTAGTTTTTTCGGAAACTGGGTTGTTAGCTGTCATTTATTTAGGCCTAAGCCTCGCCTATTTACTGGTTTTTCCTGGGCTATTGTATCTGTATCTCAGATCTCGCTGGTACGTCGCTGGCTCCATAGAACGCTTAGTGATGTATTTTCTTGTCTTTTTCTTCTTTCCTGGCCTACTACTACTCAGCCCAATTTTAAATTTTCGTCCCCAGCGTCGTGTGGTCTAAAGTCTCCCTATTACGTTAGACAGATAAAGTGTATGCCAACTTTTTGCCTGTTTAATTTAGAGTCCGTTTTCCAGAAAATTATTAACTAACTGAGTTGACTATTATGCGACGAATTGATGTATTGGGCGTTGGCTTAGGGGTCTTTCTCTTGGGGGGAGTTGCCTATGTGGGACTTCAGGCGATCGGCATAGAAAGCCAAAAAGCCGGTATTTGGTCCCAAGCGCTTTTGGTCGGCGGCGTAATCCTCTGGTTACTTTCCTATGTATTTCGGGTCTTTACCCACGACATGACCTATCATCAACAAATTAAAGAATACGAAGAAAAAATGATCGAAACCCGCTGGGCTAATATGTCTCCGGAGGAGCGGGAAAAACTACAGGCGGAAGTAGAACAAGAAAGGCGTGTCGAATTTTCGGACTCTTCATCGTCCTAGTTTCTCAAGCGAAATAGCTATGCAACCTATCTATATTCCCCATCTACTCAAATTTCCCCATTCATCCCAATCACTTCATTTTGACGACATGATTGCGGAAATGGATACATTGACGCCTGTGAGAGGACAAATTACTGTGCGGCATGGGGGAACTTTTTTGGAAGTAATTGCCCAAGCTGAAACCATTGTGACCCTCATGTGTGATCGGTGTACCCAGTGTTATAATCAGCGCCTTGAGCTTAATACAAAAGAGTTAATTTGGTTGGATAATCGGCAAACCGATGAAGTCTCCGCTTCGGAACGGGAATTAAGCTGGGATGATCTGTCTGAAACCCTGGCCCCCGATGGTCATTTCGATGTGGATAATTGGTTGTATGAACAATTAAGCCTTGCTCTGCCCTTACAAAATCTCTGCGGTAACAATTGTCAGCCCCCCCCGCTGCCAGTATCGGATCTTAACGGGGAGATAGACCACCGTTGGGCGGCATTAGCAGATTTAAAAAAGCAATTATCTTCAGGTCTCTAAATTTACTCTAAATTCAATGGAGTTCAACGGGTCGGCTTGCTCGGCAGGTCTTGGTCTAATCCAGAATTGCTAGGCGGGGTCGGCGCCCTAATAGTCCTGTCATTAACCGTAAAGCTAGGTTTTTAACCGGGGGAATCTGGCGCAAAATTTGTAATCCTAACCGTCGTACACCAATAACGGGGAGCCAGTGGCTGGAAAAAAAGCGGTCGAGTAAATCAGTAAAACCCAGAATGACCCAGTTTTCAGGTTTACGCCAGTTTTCATAGCGTTTTAGTACGGTCAGTGAGCCGGGATCTTCCCCCTGTTGCTGGGCAGTGAGAATCACTTCGGCGATCGCCGCTGCATCGCGGATGCCTAAATTTAAACCCTGACCCCCCACGGGATGGCAACAATGGGCTGCGTCTCCAATCAGGGCCAGTCTGGGCTGGATATAGCGGTCACTGTGCATGAGTTGGACAGGAAACAGACGGCGGTGAGTAGTTAATTCAAAATTCCCTAAACAGTCGCCGATACGTTGCCTTAGTTCTTGCTTAAATTCGGTAAGGGGTAAATTTGCAAATTGTTGTGCTTGGGCATGGGGCATCGTCCAAACAATCTGGGAGCGATCGCCAGGGAGGGGCAAAATCCCCATCGGTCCCGTATCGCAAAATCGTTCAAAGGCAGTGTTATTGCCGGGCGCTCCATGTTTGAGGGTAAAGGCCACGCAGGATTGCCAATATTTCCAGCCTTTGGTTTGAATTCCTGCTAAAGAACGGGTACGGGATCGCGCTCCATCGGCTCCAATTAGTAAACGGGTTTTAATTTGAATGTCCGTAGTCCCTTGGCGGAGGGTGATCTGTTTCTCTGCTCCTTCGGTCTGAAAACTCACCAATGCCGCTGGCCGAAACCAAGTGATCCGGGGACATTGTTCCACACAATCTTCTAGGGCTTGCAAAATGACGGGGTGTTCTGCCACATGGCCTAATTCCGCTTCGTTAACATCTTCTTTGGCGAAGGGCACAGTTCCAGCATAATCATTGTCCGAAATTTGAATGTGATCAAAATGGCCAATGCGATGCTTGATGGTATCCCAGACCCCTAAACCGGCCAAAATTTTGCCTGACAATAACGAAATGGCGTAGGCTTGGGGTTTTTGTAAGCCCTGTTCCTTGGGCAACGCTTCAATTACCGCAATCTTCAAACCACTATGGCGCAAGGCCGCCGCCAGCACTAAACCGACAATGCCACCACCGGCGATCGCCACATCAAATTTTTCAGGATGAACGGAGGAAACAGCAATGGTCATAGGGGAATCTAGCAGGAAATTGAGACGTTTAGATTGTTTCTGTATTGTTACTTAATCATTAGGGCAAGGGCAACCAGACAGCATTAACCCCCTACAAACAGCCTTTGGTTTTGACCGTATCGTAAAGGGTTTCCATCACTTCCAAGAAAGAATTATCCCGCTGCCAAAAGGGCGGAAAATCCCCCTGCTTTTTAATGGGAATCCCGGCCACTGGCACTTGGGGCAGAGGATCAAGGGTTTGGGGCAGTCGTTTGCTACCCTGCCAAAAATGCTGGAAATCGGGACAGGCTTCAATTTCAACGGTGCCAGGGCGAGCATAATAGCTGTCAACGGGTTCGGGCGGAGCCGTTTCTAATAGCATTTCCCCGCAGAGGGCTTTACCTAAAGGCGATTTTGCCAATTCTTGCTGTAACTTTTCTCGGGATAGCCCCCGCAATTCAAATAATAAAAACGGATCGGTATCGAGTTGTTCGGCAATTAAATAGTAAACCCCCGCAATATGTTTACAGGGATTGCTCCAGTCCGGGCAACTACAATTAGTATGAAAATCGCTTCTGCTAGCGGGTAATAAATGTAAGCCTAATTGCTTAAAACTGGCCTCAATATTTTCCGGCATTTCATTGAGCAACAACCGGGAAATGAGACTGGCTTTTGACGCAATCAAGGCGATCGCCGCTGACCAATTGGCCGCACTAATGGGTTCAAATTCAATGGTGGTGTTATAAAGGGGTTCTTTGTAAACGCCAAAATAAGGATTAACAGACCCCCGCACTTTGGCAACAATCGATCCGTCTTTGATTTCAAATTTTTTGACCTTATCCCCCCTGGCATAGGAACGCCCCCGACTCAAACGACCGCTATCCATCAAAGGTTCGAGGGCGCTAATAAATTTTTGTCCCCACCAAGTACGACTAAAGTTTGCTTTTGCCATTAGGATTACCTGTTAAATTAATTGCTCAAAAGATGTTGAGTTACGATGATTATCTAATCTAAAATTGCCTGTTTATTCAACGCAATTAAAGAGCGAAAACTATCGTTATCCAGTTCTGTTAACCAAGACTCATCCGCCCCCACGATCGCCCCGGCTAACTTCTTCTTATCCTCAATCATTTCATCAATACGTTCTTCCAGAGTTCCCATGGCCACGAATTTATGGACAAAGACATTTTTGGCTTGCCCAATGCGAAAGGCTCGGTCTGTGGCTTGGTCTTCCACCGCTGGATTCCACCACCGATCAAAATGAAAGACATGGTTCGCTTTGGTTAACGTAATCCCTACCCCACCGGCTTTTAAGGACAGCACAAAAATTGACGGTTCCGATTCAGGATCTTGAAAGTCTTTGATCATCGCTTCCCGTTTAGGGCGTGAGGTTCCTCCATGGAGATAATAGGTTTGATAATGGCAAACTTGACGTAAATATTTTTCCAACGCCGATCCTAAATCGGTAAATTGGGTAAATACCAATAGGCTTTCCCCTTCCGCCATTACTTCTTCCACCATTTCCGTTAAGCGGGTTAATTTGTGGGAACGTTCCGGGGTAAAATCACTTTCGTCCTGCAAGAATTGGCGGGGATGGTTACAGACTTGCTTGAGTTTTGTTAAGGTGGCTAAGATCAACCCTTTGCGTTTAATCCCCTCTACTTCTGTTAATTTTTGTTCCACATCTTTCACCACAGCCTCATATAAAGATGCTTGCTCTTTGGTGAGATTACAATACAGTTTTTGTTCAACCTTATCCGGTAAATCTTTAATAATTGACTTGTCGGTTTTGAGTCGTCGCAAAATGAAAGGTTCCACCAATTTTTTTAATGTTTGGGCTTGGCGCGGATCATTTTCTTTTTGGATTGGCAGTTCAAAGCCTTTACGGAATTGGGTTTGATTGCCTAAATAACCGGGATTTAAAAAGTTAAAAATTGACCATAAATCCAGTAAGCGATTTTCAATGGGAGTACCTGTTAAGGCTAAACGATGATTGGCGGAGAATTTTAAAATGGCTTTCGTTAAAGCGGCTTTGGGATTTTTAATATTTTGGGCTTCATCCAACACAATGCGTTGCCATTGAATACCGTTAAATAACTTGGCGTCTTTGCGAGCAAGACCAAAGGAGGTAATGATTAAATCATGATCTCGACAGATTTTTTTGAACGTTTTAGCATCCTGACACCGATCGCCACCGTGGTGAATAAAGGCATTTAGTTGGGGGGCAAATTTTTGGATTTCATGGAACCAGTTTCCCACCACAGAAGTAGGGGCAATTAATAACGTCGGCGGCACATTTTTCACCCCTGCTTCGATCGCCAACTCCCGTTCTTGTACCAGTCGGGCAATAACTTGAATGGTTTTACCCAAGCCCATATCATCGGCGAGACAACCGTTTAATCCTAATTGTTCTAAATATTGCAACCAGGCAACGCCCCGTTTTTGGTATTCCCGCAACTGTCCTTGGAAGTTTTCAGGATCGGGTACGGCTTGGAATTGGCATTGATTGTGTAAATTAGCGAGCATTTCCGTCAAGGTTCCTTCCCGATCGCCGTCAATTTCTAATTCATCTTCATCGCTACTGGCCGTTAATTTAAGAAAATCTAATATGCTTAATTCAGGGTTGCTTTCCTGTTTAGTTTTCCAAAAGGCCAACATTTGCTGCATTTTATCTTGATCAAGCTCCAACCATTGCCCCCGAAACTGAACCAAGGGCGTTTTTGCCTGCACCAATTGCTGCCATTCTTCTTCACTTACCGTCTCCCCGGCTATCGCCAATTCATATTGGTATTCCACCAGGCGATCTAAGGAAAAATAGCTTTTACTCTTATCATTACCCCCCAAGGATTTACTTTTAGCTTTGAGACGGACTTTAGCCCGTTGCCGACCCTGGGGCGTCCACCAAGCAGGCACAATCACCTTATAACCGGCATTTTCTAACACCCAAGCTGCTTCTTTTAAAAAGCTAAATGCTCCGTCTAAATCCAGGGAAATGCTAACCGGTTGATCCGTTTCCAAACCGTTCCACAATGGGGCA
>JBJOGT010000225.1:0-2663 GCA_046048115.1 Cyanobacteriota bacterium
GCGGCAATTCTCAACGCAGTGATTTCCGAATCAATGAGACCAGGACTCCCCGGCACACAGGGAACTCCAGATTTTTGCATCGTTTTTTTAGCCGTGGATTTGTCCCCCATGGCCATAATCGCTTCGGGACTCGGGCCGATAAATGCCAATTGATGGTCGGCGCAAATTTCGGCAAAGCGTGCATTTTCGGCTAAAAAGCCATAGCCTGGGTGGATGGCAGTGGCGTTACGGGTCAAAGCAGCGGCAATAATGTTGGGAATGTTGAGATAACTTTTATTGCTCGGCGGGGGGCCAATGCAGACGCTTTCGTTGGCCAATTGCACATGGAGGGCGTGGCGGTCAATGGTGGAATGGACAGCGACGGTGGGAATCCCCAATTCTTCGCAACTATGGATAATCCGTAGGGCGATTTCTCCGCGATTGGCGATCAAGATTTTGGCAAATTCCATTGGCACACCCAGCACTGGCGTTGATAAAGCGTTCTTAATAGTAGAATATCGGGTTTTGTTGACCAACCCCTAGTCTCTTCGGCTTCGTTTTAGTCCTCGTCGGTCAGCGCCGGTCGGTCATTGCTCCAAGCCCACCAGCCTTTGCCACATTCACACTGATAAAATTCTTGCCATTTGCGGCGGTAATCATCACCCATCACCGGCGATCGCCGATTAATCCAAACCCGGATGGCGTTACGGGGGCCAGCTTGGCAGTCTGGACAACAAAAGCCCTGGGTATGAATGGTTTCAGCTACCCAATCAGGGGGAGTCGGATCAAAAGCTTCCATGCAGATTTTAGTATGGGGAAAAACGAGGGACAATCCCAAAATTGGTTTAATTATATGGTGTAGCCTTGGCAGAACCATTGCCCTTGGGAGGGAGTCAATCCACAAAACCTATGGGCATTGAACACGTCAAAGGTGTCTTTTTCGGTCTAGTATCCGTTTTTCGTATATGTCTGATTATGGAATTAGAGTTAAAAACACTGTACAGCCTCCTGCCGGTGTTTTTCTAGGGTGCTTTGGGGTAAAGGACCAAGCAAGTGTTGCCAAGGTAAGGTTTCCCCTAACTGCCAATCCCGATGAACGGTGTCTTCAATGGGGGGTAATTGTCCTTTAAGTTCCTTAAAAGCTCGTTTGAAACTGCCCAGGGTATCCCCATAATGGCGGGTGAGCAATAATAACTGGGCTAAACGGCGATCGCCCCGGGAAATGAGGGCTTGCATCACTGACCAGTTATAACTTTCAGGGCGGAAATCAATGCCCAAGGGACGGAGGGATTTTTGCAGAAATTGCAACCGCTTTTTGGCGTCAGGGTTAACCCCAAACCATTGAAAGGGGGTGTGGGATTTGGGCACAAAAGTGCTACAGCCAAAGGTTAAACGGAGGCCGGGGGCCACTTTTTTCACCTGTTTCAATAATGCCACTGTGGCTTCCACATCCTCTATGGTTTCTCCCGGAACACCGACCATACCATAGAATTTTAAACCTTGTAGGCCTCCCGCTTTGGCCTGTTGAGCAGCGGCGAGAATTTCCCCATTACTCAGTTTTTTGTTAATAATTTGCCGTAATTTTTCTGAACCACTTTCAATAGCGATGGTTAAAGATTTGGTACCACGGCGGGCGAGGGTCTGGGCCAATTGTTCCGTAACGGTATTCGTCCGCACCGAAGCAATACTCAGCCGCACATCATCAAATTGGGGTTGACCTAAGTAGGTTAAAAGTTCTGAAAATTCCGGGTGCTGGGTCACAGAAGCGCCTAACAATCCTAGGCGATCAGTTACTTGTAATCCCCGGGCGATCGCCGGTAATAAAGAAGCTTCGGTATCCGCCGGGCGAAAGGGCAGGGTTAGGTAACTAGCGAGACAAAACCGGCACATTTCCGGGCAACTCCGCACCACTTCCACCATGAAAATATTTTCCCAGGCCGCTTTTTCTGTGACCACGGTGGAGGCTGATAATACATTGCCGCGATAGGTTTGCTTCTGTACTTGGGACGGAATAGCGGAATGTTTTGGGTTAATGGCCATAATTGCCCCGTCGGCACTGTCATAGGTGACCTGATACAAACTCGGCACATAAATCCCTGGCACTTGGGCAAGGCGTTCTAATTGCTGATGGCGGGCTAAGCCCCGCACCGATTGGTAAGTATTAATAAAATCCGGTAATAAATTTTCGCCGTCCCCCAACAAAATCAGATCAAAAAATGCCGCAAAGGGTTCGGGATTGGCCGTTAAAACGGGGCCACCGCCGAAAATTAAGGGGTCACTGTCTTGACGTTCCTCGGCCAACACTGGAATTTGTAATTGCTCCAACAACGCCAAAATATTGCTGTAATCTAACTCCCAGGAAAAGGAAAACCCCACCAATTCCGGCGATTGGGGTAAGGATTCAGCGGTATCGGTAAATAAACGACTGACTTGCACGTCTTCCCGTTGCGCGAGGGTTGCCCAAATAACTTGGTAACCCAAACTGGTAATGCCCACACTGTAAAGGTTGGGAAAGGCAAAAATTAAAGGAATGGCATCGGGACGGGGCGTAACCGGCGTAAAAAGTAATCGCTCAGATTGGGCTGCTTGCATCATTCCCTAATGATAAATTTCCAAATGCAACACGTAATGCCCTAAACATTCCTGGGCCGACCATAATTCATATTCCACCCGCAAAAAATCCG
>JBJOGT010000226.1:0-2679 GCA_046048115.1 Cyanobacteriota bacterium
GTCATTGATCAATTTTATTCAGATTTATCTGTCGTTGATGATCAAGGTCAAGAACTAGACCGTCAGACAATTTCTGTTAACCATCCTCTCCGCTATCATGGTGTCACCTTTTATCAAACAAATTGGGGCATTGCGGGGGTTAAAGTACAAATTAATAACAGTCCTATTTTGCAATTACCGATGGCGCCGTTACCAACTCAAAACGGTGGACAATTATGGGGCGCTTATATTCCCACGAAAACTGACATGAGTGAAGGGGTGGCGTTATTAGTGAAAGATTTACAAGGGACAATGATTGTCTATGATCAGAAAGGTCAACTGGCCAATGCAGCGCGGGAAGGATCGGAATTAGAAATTAATGGCGTGACTCTGAAAATCAAAGAGTTAGTTGGCAGCACCGGATTACAAATTAAAGCTGATCCTGGCGTTCCATTTGTTTATGCTGGTTTTGGGTTACTGATGTTGGGGGTAATGATGAGTTATGTGTCCCATTCCCAGGTCTGGGCGTTGGCTTACCAAGCAGAAAATGACCTTGCTCAGCTTTATGTAGGCGGACGAACTAACCGCGCCCAAGTGACCTTTGAGCGGGAGTTACTGGCAATCATAGAAGAGACGCAGTCCCCAGGCAGCGTAAAAATTTAGTGCAAGCTCAAGATTATTTTGTTGAAGCATCGGTATAAATTTTGTCGAAATTGTTATAAGTTGGGGGCGAGATCGAACAGTGTTTCCTCTCCCTGGACTCCACTGAAGGCGATCGCCGTTTGACCTGTCCCCAATCACCGGAGTAATGATGTCAATCACCCCAGACTGGGTAAAAAGCGCGGTTTTTTATCAAATTTTTCCGGACCGCTTTGCCATTGGGCAAGAAACCCGAATAGCTGCCGCCAGCAGACCAACACTTGAAGATTGGGAGGCTCCCCCGACTCACCAAGGTTATAAAGGGGGCAATTTGTGGGGCATTATTGAAAAGCTAGATTATTTACAAAATTTAGGCATTACGGCACTTTATTTAACCCCGATTTTTCAATCGGCCTGTAATCATCGTTATCACACCCATGATTACTATCAAGTTGATCCGTTATTGGGTGGCAATGAAGCCCTTATGGCGTTATTGGGTGCAGCCCATGAGCGGGAAATGAAAATTGTGCTGGATGGGGTTTTTAACCATGCCAGTCGTGGGTTTTTCTTTTTTAATGACATTCTAGAAAATGGCCCCCATTCGCCCTGGCTGGATTGGTTCCACATTGAAGATTGGCCCCTCTCTGCCTATGACGGATCATTACCAGCTAATTATCGTGGTTGGGTGGATTTGCGGGCTTTGCCCCAGTTCAACCATCATAATCCTGACGTCCGGGAATATTTAATGCGAGTCGGGGAATATTGGCTTAAACAAGGCATTGATGGTTGGCGGCTGGATGTGCCGGATTGCGTGCAAGCGGAGGGATTTTGGCAAGAGTTTCGGCAACGGATGAAGGCCATTAATCCTGAGGCATACATTGTGGGAGAAATTTGGGTGGATGCCAGTCTTTGGCTAGACGGGGCTCAGTTTGATGGGGTGATGAATTACCAATTTACGGAACCCACTGTCGCTTTTACCACGGGCGATCGCCTACAAAAACAGCATTTGCGGGGAGAACATTACCGACCCTATCCGGCATTAACGGCGGCCCAATATGGTGAAAAAATCCAAGGGTTACTCCAACGGCATCCTTGGGATATTCAATTAACCCAACTCAATTTACTCGATAGCCACGATACCGCCCGCTTACTGACCTTGGCCAACGGCGATCGCCCCAGTGTGGATCTAGCCACCTTACTGATGTTTACCTTTCCCGGTGCGCCTTGTATTTATTACGGTAATGAAGTGGGACTGCCAGGGGGATTTGACCCGGATAATCGACGCAGTTTTCCGCCAGAATCCGCCTGGGATCGAGACTGTTTAGCATTACATAAGGCCCTGATTGCCCTCCGCAAACAGTCTAAATCGCTGCAATACGGCGATTATCAAATTTTAGCGAGTGAGGGACTGGGCTATATTTTCCAGCGACAATACCGTTCAGAAACCTCAATCATCGCCGTTAATGCCGGGAAAACCCCCTGTCAACTATCCCTTCCTGCGGGAACCGTATCGTCCAATGAAGTCCTACAACCATTGTTTTGCACTGGTGAGACTCTAAGCGTCCATGGGTCTACTTTTTCTATCCCCGGCCGCAGCGGAGGCATTTTTCGCTAGACTAACCCCTATCATAAGCTAAGCTTAAATGCTTAGGATCAAAATGTTTATGCTGGTTATTGAGGAAAAAACCATGGTTGTGAGTTCTGTCTCCCCTACCCACTCTATTGCTATGCCCACCTATGTAGATTCGAGTCAGTTTGAAACGGTGAATCGTCCCTGGGGATCATTTACTACTTTGGAAGAAGGAACGGGGTACAAAATTAAACGCATCGAAGTTAATCCCGGCCATCGTCTCAGCCTACAAATGCATCATCATCGCAGTGAACATTGGATTGTGGTATCAGGTACAGCCCGAATCGTCTGTGGTGAAAATGAGCAATTACTGGAAGCCAATCAATCTACCTATGTCCCCCAATGCACTCCCCATCGCCTTGAAAATCCTGGGGTAATTAAGCTGGTACTTATTGAAGTTCAAAATGGGGAATATTTAGGGGAGGATGATA
>JBJOGT010000227.1:0-4524 GCA_046048115.1 Cyanobacteriota bacterium
GCCCAACATTTAAAACTGGAAGGTCGGAGCGAGGAAGTCTTACTCGACTACCGCCTAGTCCTCATTGATATTCTCGCCCATTTAGGTGAAATGTACCGTCGTTCTATTCCGCGAGAGGACATTCCCTTTGATGTATATTATCAAACGGATTAAGATAAAAGCCCACCTTAATCCCTCACCTTGATTTAATGCCTTAAACGCTTAAGATCCCCCACCTAAAATTTGATTATTCTCGCTTTCAATCTTCGCCATAGCAATAGAATCAAAATGAGTCCCTTTAAAAAAACCTACGTTCTTAAGCTTTATGTCGCCGGAAATACGCCCAATTCCGTCCGTGCACTCAAAATGCTAAAAAATATTCTTGAACAAGAATTTCAGGGGGTTTATGCATTAAAGGTTATTGATGTTTTAAAAAATCCCCAACTAGCAGAGGAAGACAAAATCTTAGCCACCCCTACTTTGGCGAAGATATTACCCCCCCCCGTCCGCAAAATTATTGGAGATTTGTCTGACCGCGAAAAAGTTTTGATTGGTTTAGACTTACTCTATGATGAAATTCGGGAACGGGAAGCCGAAGACCGTTAAGTTTGCCCGTATTTTGCCAACGCCCATTCTAAAATAATCTTCAAAAGCTGGCTCGGATATTGCCCAGTCATCCCAAACAGCAAGATAAAAACTGAGATAATTTAAATCACTTAAATCACACTTAAATCAACAAATTAACTGATAAAATTTCAATTAATCTACGATGAACCAACCGATTGTCAACGAAAGAAATCGACCAAATGTATCACGTCGAGGCGTTCAGAAAATACGCACGATCATTGAAGGATTTGATGAAATTACCCACGGTGGTTTACCCATTGGTCGGACAACATTGGTAAGCGGCACATCTGGAACCGGTAAAACCCTGCTGGCGGTACAGTTTTTATACCAGGGTATTCAGCATTTTGACTATCCCGGCTTGTTTATTACCTTTGAAGAATCTCCCCAGGACATTATTGAAAACGCCTACAGTTTCGGCTGGGATCTTCAGCAATTAATTGATGATGGCAAATTATTTATCCTTGATGCTTCCCCCGACCCAGAAGGGCAAGAAGTAGTTGGTACTTTTGATCTATCAGCCCTGATTGAACGCATTCAATACGCCGTTCGTAAATATAAAGCCAAGCTGGTTTCCATTGATTCCGTTACAGCGGTTTTTCAACAATACGACGCGGCGTCGGTGGTACGACGGGAAATTTTTCGCCTCGTAGCCCGCTTAAAACAATTGCAAGTTACCTCGATTATGACCACCGAACGAGTGGAGGAGTATGGCCCCATTGCTCGCTTTGGGGTGGAAGAATTTGTTTCCGATAACGTGGTGGTGCTGCGGAATGTCCTAGAAGGGGAACGACGACGACGTACGGTGGAAATTTTGAAACTGCGCGGTACTACCCACATGAAAGGCGAATACCCATTCACCATTACCCACGACGGCATTAATATCTTCCCCCTCGGCGCCATGCGACTCACCCAGCGGTCTTCCAATGCCCGTATTTCTTCAGGGGTCAAAACACTAGACGAAATGTGTGGCGGTGGTTTCTTCAAAGATTCGATTATTTTGGCGACGGGGGCCACGGGCACGGGCAAAACGCTGTTGGTGAGTAAATTTTTACAGGAAGGCTGCCGCCAGGGAGAACGGGCCATTTTGTTTGCCTATGAGGAATCCCGGGCTCAGTTGTCTCGAAATGCATCGTCCTGGGGCATTGATTTTGAAGAGATGGAGCAAAAGGGGTTGTTAAAACTGCTCTGTACTTACCCAGAATCGGCGGGTTTAGAGGATCATTTGCAAATGATCAAGTCGGAAATTTCGGAATTTAAACCGTCTCGCATTGCCATTGATTCCCTATCTGCTTTGGCGCGGGGGGTAACAAATAACGCCTTTCGGCAGTTTGTGATTGGGGTGACGGGGTACGCCAAACAGGAAGAAATTACGGGCTTTTTTACCAATACAACGGACCAATTTATGGGGGCCCATTCGATTACGGAATCCCATATTTCCACCATTACCGATACAATTTTAATGCTGCAATATGTGGAAATTCGTGGGGAAATGTCCCGGGCGTTAAACGTTTTCAAAATGCGAGGATCGTGGCATGACAAGGGTATTCGTGAATATAGTATTAGCCATGAAGGCCCCGAAATTCGGGATTCTTTCCGCAATTATGAGCGCATTATTAGTGGTTCCCCGACTCGGATTAGTGTGGATGAAAAATCAGAACTGTCTCGCATTGTGCGGGGGGTTCGGGATAAAACAATGGAGTAATTGATGAACAACCACCCAACATCCTCCCAGAACACATGGGCAAAGCCTTTTTTGAAATGGGCTGGAGGTAAGGGGCAGTTACTCACACAAATAGTAGAGTTATTGCCCGCTGAAATCCATACGGGAAAAATAACCAAATATGTTGAGCCGTTTATTGGGGGAGGGGCACTTTACTTCTATATCGCCCAGCATTGTCCCGCCATTGAAACGTTTCTGATTTCGGACTTCAATCAGGAGTTATTTTTAGCCTATAAAACCATTCAGCAGGATGTGGAAGGGGTGATTGATTGCCTCAAAGCCCTCGATAGGGAGTACCAAATTTTAGATCAACCGGCCAGGAAAGATTTTTTCTATGACCGGCGATTAAGATTTAACAAAATATTACCGAATATTGATTTTGTCAACTTCCAGTCTAATTGGATAGAAAGGGTTGCGACAATCATTTTTCTCAATCGAACCTGTTTCAATGGGCTATTTAGAGTTAATTCTAAGGGGGAATTTAATGTTCCTTTTGGTGATTATAAGAATCCCAAAATATGTGATGCAGAAAATCTAAGACCTGTATCAAACTTACTACAAAAAACCGAGATTCGGTGTGGAGATTTTTCCCAAACCTCTGATTTTATTGATGAAAAAACCTTTGTCTATTTTGACCCTCCCTATCGTCCTCTGAATAAAACAGCTAGTTTTACTGCTTATTCTAAATCACAATTTAACGATCAAGAACAAATAAGACTGGCTGAATACTACTCCAGTCTTGCGAATAAAAGAGCTTTATTAATGCTAAGCAATTCAGATCCAAAGAATGAGGATAAAAGCGATAACTTTTTTGATGATTTGTATGACAAATTCACAGTCAACAGAGTTGGCGCATCCCGTGCAATTAATAGTAATAGTTCTAAAAGGGGTAAAATTACAGAGATTTTGGTCACAAATTATTCAATTCAAAGTTAGTAAAGATTAGTAAAGATTAGTAAAGGTTAGTAAAGGTTGGTAAAGGTTGGTAAAGGTTAGTAAAGGTTAGTAAATGTCCCTAAACAAAGAACTGATCAACGGCGATCGCCCCGAAGTCTGGCCACGCCCCGGACAGATTATTGAGACGGACTAAAATATCATTCTGGGCCTGCAAACCCGCAACCCCATCATTAATGATGAGATAGGATGAATTGCCTAACCCCTTAATCAACGCCGCGCTATTGACTCCCAACGGTTGATTGCCTGCTAAAGCACCATTGGCATCTTCAAAGACCGAATTAACAATGGTGGCAACATGCCATACTTTGGCATCCGCTGCCCGGGTAAAGTTGACCGGAGGTGATAGTGCTTGACCGCCTTGGGTAAGTAAATCAATCTTATCTAGACCCACCACAAAATCCTGAATGGTGTCAGCGCCAGCTTTAGTGGCCGGAGATTCACCAAATTGAAAAACAAATGTGTCTTCACCCCCTAGGCCTGATAGGTTATCTGGGCCTGCCTTGCCATTTAAGATGTCGTTACCCCTTGTTCCAATCAGTTTGTCTGCCCCCGATGTGCCAATCAGAGTTTGCCCTCCTGTCTCAGGTTCTGGAGTCGGATCTGGATTTTGGGGAATATCGCCCGATGGGAGGGTTAAGACCCTTAGTCCTTCGTAAGCAGCATTGGTAGACCAACGAAGCTCTAAAATGTTGTTGTTTTCTCCTAGAACCTTGACATAATCACGAAATTCACGACTTGGAACATTCCAACCCCAAGAAAGCCCTTCAAGGGTTGCGCCCCCTGGAGTAGAGTAGGACGTGAAGGAAAATAAGTCATTGGTTAGATCACTGTCTCTAGAATCAATGAAACCGACAATAGGAGCATCGAACGTAATGGTTGCTGCCGCATTCGTCCGCCCATTGCCACTAGGAGCAAAAAAAGCAATAAAATGACTATCGACAATCGTTCCCGCCGCTAATTCAGGCAGTGTCCCAAAGTCTGCATCCCAGTCATAGGCTAAATCGTTGTTGGTAAAATCAGGCGGATTAAAATTAGCAAAGACCCCATCTAGTTCCACATAAAGGGGGTTATTTTTAGCAATCTTAATGTTCCGGGTCAGAGAAATGTTTTGACGCTCGTTGAGTGCTCGCAGTTTTGTTGAGAGACCAAGACTGTCCTTGCCAAAGAAGTCTTTAGTAAATAACTCAATATCTCCGGAAAAGCTGAGAATTGCCATCGTGCTGCTTGCTTAGATTTTGCTA
>JBJOGT010000228.1:0-6011 GCA_046048115.1 Cyanobacteriota bacterium
TTTTCTTGTTTTGGTCATTTTGTCTTCCTCTCGGTTTTTGGCTTTACTTATCCATTGTGTACCTTCCCACTTCCCAAACATTCTTTTAGGGTTTATGTTTTTTAATGCAGACTGGTGAATCGTTTCGACTAGCCCTCAAATCCTTCAAGGGCGATCGCCATCCATGGCCATCGGACTACTTGGCCAAAGGTCATTGTTTCCTGATACATGTTCCCAAGAAGACGAACGGAATTGCGGGTTGACAGTAATATGTAGGATATTTCAACAGTCATAGCCAATTCACCCTAAAGTCTCTAATGAGCCATTTTCACCCTGCTAATCATCAATAATCTGCCTATTTTTGGCAAAACAAATCCGAATAATGCTATTTTGACTGTTGGATATTTATGAAGCTGAACTAGTTATCACTCTGTGAACTTATTCATGGGGTATTTTGATAAAACAAATAAATTACCTTTGAGGTTTTGATGAAAAAGTACATTGCTGAATTTCTCGGCACTTTCTGGCTAGTTCTCGGTGGTTGTGGGAGTGCAGTTTTCGCCGCCTTTATTTCGGTTCCAGGCGGAGAAAACAATAACGTTTTTGGTCTTGGTTACCTTGGGGTGGCCTTGGCATTTGGACTAACGGTTTTTACGGGGGCCTATACCTTCGGGCAGTTTTCCGGGGGGCACTTTAACCCAGCGGTTTCTTTTGGATTATGGATGGGTAAACGCTTTCCTGGGTCTGACCTAGCGCCCTACATCGGGGCCCAAGTTGCAGGGGCAATTGTTGCAGCTCTGGTGATTTTGGTGATTGCCTCCGGTTCTCCCGATTTTGAGCTAGCAGGTGGTAATCCTTTGGCGACCAATGGCTATGGTGAGCACTCTCCTCAAGGTTATGGATTTCTATCGGGGCTACTGATAGAATTCATTCTCACATTCATGTTTCTCATTATTATTTTGGGCGTCACCGATAAAAGAGCGACCCCTGGCTTTGGCCCTGCGGCAATTGGTTTAGCCTTAACGTTGATTCACCTGATTAGTATTCCTATCACCAACACCTCGGTGAATCCGGCCCGTAGCACGGGGGTTGCGCTCTTTTGTGGTAATCCGGCTCTGATTGGTCAACTCTGGTTATTCTGGTTGGCCCCGATCGCCGGCGCTTTAGCCGCTGGCTTTGTTTATCACAATTTCTTGGAAGATTTAACTCCCCTGGAAGTCAACCGTGAAATTGACCTGTAATCATTGACCTGTAATCAGTGTCTAAGGGGGTTGGAAGACTAAACGGTGATCGGAAGTGTTTACCTGGGTCTAACATCAATCCCCCATAACTCCCCAAGTCCCTGTTAATCTCAGGTCAGGCTTTGGGGAGATTTTTACGGGTCCCCCCACCACGATTCTGCAACAAAGCTTAATAAAGCCTTGTTTAAAATCACCTAACGGTCTATATCATCAGTTAAGTGAGGTTTGATCTTCTGTGGCAGTTAGGATAAGTATTAGTTATACGGCGATCGACAAGGATTATTGATCTAGTCCAACGCCCCAGAGGCCATTAGCTCAACCCTGCATCCTCATAAAATTGGCGATCGCCCTATCATATTTTGATTTCCTGCCAAACCCTCTTTACTGGCACCTTCCCCTCGCCTAAGCTTCCTATGTCCAAACTTGTCATCGTTGAATCTCCGACAAAAGCCCGCACCATTCGCAATTATCTCCCCCAAGACTACCGAGTGGAGGCATCCATGGGTCATGTGCGTGATTTACCTGCGTCCGCTGAGGAAATTCCGGCGGCCTACAAGGACAAAAGTTGGGCCAATTTGGGGGTCAACGTGGAGGATCACTTTAGTCCGCTGTATGTTATCCCCAAAACCAAGAAAAAAATTGTTAAAGAGTTGCAAACAGCCCTCAAGCAAGCCGATGAAGTGATCCTGGCAACGGACGAAGATCGGGAAGGAGAAAGTATTAGTTGGCACTTGTTGCAGTTACTCAAGCCCGATGTTCCCATTAAACGGATGGTGTTCCATGAAATCACCCAGGATGCCATCCGCCATGCTTTGAGTAATTGCCGCGATATCAATGAAAATTTGGTGCATGCCCAGGAAACCCGTCGTATCTTAGACCGCTTGGTAGGTTACACGCTGTCGCCCTTGCTCTGGAAAAAAATTGCCTGGGGACTCTCCGCTGGGCGGGTGCAATCGGTGGCGGTGCGGTTATTGGTGCAACGGGAACGGGCCCGGCGGGCATTCAAGGAAGCGGGCTATTGGGATTTGAAAGCCCAGTTGGAACAAGCTAAAAATCCCTTTGAGGCCAAGTTAATGACCCTGGCAGGGACGAAATTGGCCACGGGAGCAGATTTTGATCCCAATACGGGCAATTTGTTTCCGAATAAACAGGTGGTGGTATTAGATGAAGACCAGGCGATCGCCTTAAAGGAACGCTTAACCGGCAAACCCTGGGAAGTGATTAACACCGAAGAAAAACCTAGCATCCGTCGCCCTTCTCCCCCCTTCACCACCTCAACGCTGCAACAGGAATCCAACCGTAAACTGGGCATTTCGGCCCGGGATACCATGCGGGTGGCCCAAAAACTCTACGAAGAGGGCTACATCACCTACATGCGGACGGATTCGGTGCATCTGTCGGAACAGGCCATTGGCGCAGCCCGCAGTTGTGTCAACCAAATGTATGGAGCAGAATACCTCAGCCCCAAACCGAAGCAATACACCACCAAAAGCAAAGGGGCCCAGGAAGCCCACGAAGCGATTCGCCCTGCGGGGACTGAGTTTCGTCTGCCCAGTCAAACGGGGTTAAAAGACCGGGAATTGGCCCTCTACGATTTGATTTGGAAACGGACGGTGGCCTGTCAGATGGCCGATGCCCAAATTACCCAACTGACCGTGTTACTCAAAGTCGAAGATGCGGAATTTCGGGCGGGGGGTAAACGCATTGATTTCCCCGGTTATTTCCGGGCCTACGTGGAAGGGTCCGATGATCCCGATGCGGCCTTGGAAAACCAAGAAGTAATTTTACCGCCCTTGACCGTTGGCGATCGCCCGGATTGTAAAGCCATTGAGGCGATCGGCCACGAAACCCAACCCCCCGCCCGTTACACAGAAGCATCCTTGGTTAAAACCCTAGAAAGTGAAGGGGTGGGACGTCCCAGTACCTACGCCAGTATTATTGGCACCATCATTGACCGGGGCTATGTGCAGATGCGGAGTAAGGCCCTCGTGCCCACCTTTACGGCCTTTGCCGTCGTTAGTTTGCTGGAATCCCACTTTCCCGATCTAGTAGATACCGGCTTTACCTCCCGCATGGAACAAAAACTGGATGAAATCGCCACCGGCGAAACCCAATGGCTCCCTTACCTACAGAGCTTTTACCTGGGGGAATCGGGCTTAGAAAATCAAGTGAAAGTGCGTCAAGACCAAATCGATCCGGCGATCGCCAAGGCCATCAATTTGGAAAATTTAGACGCCAAAGTTAAAATCGGCAAATTTGGCCCCTACATTGAAATTCCCCAGGGCGAAGAAATCGTCACCGCCTCCATTCCCCAGGACTTGACCCCCGCTGATCTCAATCCAGAACAGGTAGCCACCCTACTCAAACAAAAAACCGAAGGCCCAGAAAAAATCGGTATCCATCCTGAAACCAGCGAGCCCATTTATCAACTAATTGGCGCTTACGGTCCCTACGTCCAACTCGGAGACATCAGCGAAGAAAATAAAAAACCAAAACGATCCTCCTTACCGAAAGGGGTTAAACCCGAAGAGGTCACCCTAGAAATGGCCGTTGGTCTGTTATCTTTACCCCGCACCCTGGGAGAACATCCTGAAACCGGCAAAAAAGTAAAAGCCAGCCTCGGACGATTTGGCCCCTATGTCGTCCATGACCAAGGCAAAGACGGCAAAGATTATCGGTCGATTAAAGGGGAAGACGATGTCCTCACCATTACCCTGGAACGGGCGTTGGAACTCTTGGCTGAACCCAAAAAGGGACGGGGACGGGGCAGCAAAACCCCCTTAAAAGAATTGGGGTTACATCCTGAGGATCAAGAGCCGGTTAACATTTTTAGTGGCCCCTATGGCAACTACATTAAACACGGCAAAGTTAATGCAGGCTTACCGGAAGGAGAAACCCTAGAAACCATTACCCTTGATAAGGCACTGCCCTTGTTGGCCGAAAAAGCAGCGACCAAGAAAACAACCCGCAAAAAAGCCACCGCTGCCACTCCTACGCCAAAAAATACCACTAAAAAAACCACATCTCCAAAAGCAGGTACAACGAAAAAAACGTCTTCATCGTCGAAAAAAGCCGCATCCTAGGCGATGCAGAATAGATGATGGTTTAAGCGTGTTTAGTGTATTGTTCACTCAGACTCCATTGTTTCTGGTTTGTACCGTTCCGCGTTTTGCCGTGTCTATGGAGGCTTGGATGACGGCACAGACGACATTCCAGAGACTTTATTTAGGTTAGTAGTATTGTCCACTCGAATAAAATATCGACTTGGATGCGGTCAAACGTCAAGAAATCCTGAGCAAAAACTGAATAGATTCATTAAGCAGTCTGTCTTAATCGAAGTTATCACCGTTACAATTCAAAAACTACGGCACGAGATGCTCGGTTCCCCCGCTGGGATAACGCCGAGTCTGCTGAGCTTTTTGAAACAATACTGTTGGTATCGCAGCCCCATGAAAACGTTATCTTCGCCCCCCCAACCCCAAGGACTTTATCACCCTCAAAACGAACATGATGCCTGTGGCGTAGGGTTTATTGTGCAGATGAAAGGAAAAGCCTCCCACGACATTGTGGAGAGTGGGCTAACCATTTTGGTGAACCTGGAACACCGGGGGGCCTGTGGCTGTGAACCCAATACGGGGGACGGGGCCGGGATTTTGATGCAGGTTCCCCATAAGTTTATTGTCAAGGTGGCTGGGGAACAGGGGATTACCATTCCTGAGCCGGGGCAGTATGCGGTGGGCAATATTTATGGATCGCCAGATCCCTTGGCCCGGGCGGAAGCGCGTAAGCGGTTTAATGACATAGCCGAAAAAGAAGGATTACAAGTCTTAGGATGGCGGGATATTCCCACGGATAACAGTCCGTTGGGGGAGACGGCCAAAGCCAGTGAGCCGTTTATGCAACAGGTCTATATTGCCCGTCCTGAGGGGATGACGGAGGATTTAGACTTTGAGCGGAAGTTATATGTGATTCGCAAAGTTACCCACAGTGCCATTCGGGTTCCGGAAATTGACACCCATTGGTATGTGGCCAGTTTGTCGTCGCGGACGTTGGTTTATAAAGGCATGTTGACCACGGCCCAGGTGGGGCAATATTACCCGGAATTGCATGACCCCGATATGGAAAGTGCGTTGGCTCTAGTGCATTCTCGGTTTAGTACCAATACCTTTCCCAGTTGGGAGCGATCGCACCCCTACCGTTACATTGCCCACAATGGCGAAATCAATACAATGCGGGGCAATGTCAACTGGATGCAGGCGCGGCAAGCCTTGTTTGAGTCCCCCTTGTTTGGGGAAGACATGGAGAAGGTACAGCCGGTGATTAATGTGGATGGCAGTGACTCCACCATTTTTGATAATGCGCTGGAATTGCTTTACCTGGCTGGTCGTTCTTTGCCCCATGCGGTGATGATGATGATTCCGGAACCCTGGACAGCCCATGAATCCATGGATCAGGCGAAGAAGGATTTTTATCAGTACCATGCCTGCTTGATGGAACCCTGGGATGGCCCGGCCTCGATCGCCTTCACCAACGGCAAAATGATGGGGGCAGTGTTGGATCGTAATGGTTTACGACCCTCTCGTTATTACGTCACCAAAGATGATCTGGTGATCATGGCTTCAGAAGCCGGGGTGTTGCCCATTGAACCGGAACGGATTGCTCAAAAAGGGCGGTTACAACCGGGGCGGATGTTCCTGGTGGATATGGAGCAGGGACGGATTATTGCCGACGAAGAAATTAAGCAACAAATTGTGAGTGAACAGCCCTATGGGGACTGGGTGGCTCAAAATT
>JBJOGT010000229.1:0-7188 GCA_046048115.1 Cyanobacteriota bacterium
GGTATGGCGCCTGATCGGAAAATTTTCCATAGGATGGGGAAGAGGTTTCTTGTTTTATCAGGTTCAACAACTTTCCATGAACGCTACCAACATGCCCATGCCCCAATCCCTATTGGATCGAGATTGCACCACCCTTTCGCGCCATGTCCTCCAACAACTGAACAGTTTTGGGGCCGATGCCCAGGATCTGAGCGCCATTATGAATCGCATCGCCCTAGCGGGGAAATTAATTGCGCGGCGGCTGAGTCGGGCCGGACTGATGGCCGATGTGTTGGGCTTTACCGGAGAAACCAATATCCAAGGGGAATCGGTCAAACGCATGGATGTATTCGCCAATGAGGTGTTTATTTCCGTCTTTGAGCAAAGTGGTTTAGTCTGCCGGTTAGCGTCGGAGGAAATGGAAAAACCCTACTATATCCCCGAAAATTGTCCCATTGGTCGATATACGCTGCTTTATGACCCCATTGATGGATCGTCCAATGTGGATATTAATTTGAACGTCGGCTCGATTTTTGCCATCCGTCAGCAACAGGGGGACGACCTGGACGGTGAGGCGTCGGATTTGTTAACCCAAACGGGGGATCAGCAAATTGCCGCCGGTTATATTCTTTTTGGCCCTTCCACCATGTTGGTGTATTCCCTGGGGTCGGGGGTACATTCTTTCATCCTTGATCCCAGCTTGGGGGAATTCATTCTCGCTCAGGAAAATATTCAGATGCCGGCCCATGGCCCCATTTACAGCACCAATGAGGGAAATTTTTGGCAGTGGGATGAAGCCCTAAGGGACTATACCCGCTATGTCCATCGCCATGAGGGGTATACCGCTCGTTATAGTGGCGCATTGGTGGGGGATATTCACCGTATTTTGATGCAGGGTGGGGTCTTTCTTTATCCTGGTACGACCAAAAACCCCGAAGGGAAACTGCGGTTATTGTACGAAACGGCTCCCTTGGCTTTTTTAATTGAACAGGCGGGGGGGAAAGCCAGTGATGGGGAACAGCGCTTGTTAGATATCATTCCCACCAAACTTCATCAACGCACGCCTGCAATTATTGGCAGTCCAGAAGATGTCATGTTGGTGGAGTCGTTTATCCAAGACCATAAACAGCGCCAGACTGGAGAAAATCGGGGAAGTTAACGGAAACTGGTGATGAATTTTCAAAGGAATTTTTGAGGAGATTTTGCATGAATTGGCTACTTATTTCCGACCTGGATAATACTTGGGTCGGCGATCAAAGGGCGTTGGAAAAACTTCAGCAACATTTAGCTGATCGCCGGGATTCGGTGTATTTGGTTTATGCCACGGGGCGTTCCTTTGCTTCGGCCAAGGCACTACAACAGGAGGTTGGCTTATTAGAGCCGAATTATTGGGTAACGGCGGTGGGGAGTGAAATTTATGACGAGACGGGCTTAGATCAGGCTTGGGCCGATTATTTATCCGTCAATTGGCAACGGGACACGGTCCAGGCGATCGCCGACCAGTATCCCCAATTAACACCCCAAGGCCCCTTAGATCAAAATCCCTGGAAAATCAGCTATTATTTTGATCCCGATGCCGATCCCATGGTGATCGAAACTATCAAAGACCATTTACGCAAAACCAATTTGTCCGTGCAGGTGGTTTTTAGCAGCGGTAAAGATGTGGATTTTCTACCCCAACGCAGCAATAAAGGCAATGCCACCCGTTATCTCCAGCAACGCTTGCAATTATCGGGGGCAAAAACCTTGGTTTGTGGGGATTCGGGCAACGATATTAGTCTGTTTGAAACCGATTCTCGGGGGGGAATTGTCAATAATGCCCAACCGGAATTACTCGCGTGGTATCAAAAGTATGCAGACAATCGCCATTATTTAGCCCAATCTGGCTATGCGGCGGGAATTTTGGAGGCGATCGCCCATTTTAAACTTTTGCACCCTTGAAAAAATTGTGGCGGTGGTACTGACAGGGGGCAGAAAATTGATCACAATAAAAGGAATTGTTAAGTTACCCCAATTCTCCCAAGACCCGTAGCAAAGTAAGCTACAATTTGACATTGTTTAATTCTAAGTACAGAAACGAGGAGGGTATTATTGCTGAGCCACTAAACTTGACTGTTAGCTTACGCGGCACACTGGAAGTCAAGGAAAAACTCCAAATCTTTCGTCTGACAGGTCTGTTGGACGCCTTTTCAGAACCTACCTTCCGCAAGGTAGTCAGCGATCATGTCGAAACTGGCCCCAGCCATGTGGTGCTGGATTTATCGACCATTGATTTTATTGATAGCTCCGGTTTAGGGGCCTTGGTTCAAGTTACCAAGCTTTCCCAAAACAAAGCGGGCAGTTTGCAAATTGTGACCAATCCCCGGGTGACCCAGACGGTTAAATTAGTCCGTCTCGAGAAATTTTTACATCTTCATAATTCTCTGCCTGAGGCGATCGCCGCGGCGGAGGCGGCATAATGTCGGCGATCACCATTACGCAGTGAGGGCAACTCAGCATGGTGAATTCGTTGAAACGGTAAGCAGACAGGTCTGTCTCTAGCTCATTTCGCTCCCCGTGGTGGCCGACTGGGTCACACTTCATTTGAGTTTAAAGCGGTTATTATCCTTTGTGATCAACCTCAAACATCGCCATGACCCAGTTCCATGCCCATCCCCTATGGCAGTCATTAACTGAAATTCCGTTTCCCCATTCCCCTCAATCGCTGTCTCCCGTTGCCCTAGCCTACCTAGGAGATGCGGTCTTTGAATTGTATGTGCGTTGCCGATATTTATTTCCTCCCCGGCGGATCGGTGACTTTCATCGTCGGGTGGTAGCCCAGGTGCGGGCAGAACAACAGGCCCTGCTCTTAGATACCCTCTTACCCAAACTGACAGAGGCGGAGCAAGAATGGGTACGTCGGGGCCGTAATGCCGCTTCATCTAACCGTCGTGCGTCTCCAGAACTGTATCAAGCTGCCAGCGGTCTAGAAACCCTTTTCGGTTATTTGTATCTCACCGATCCCCAGCGATTAGATAAGCTATTAGTCTTAACGTTGCCAACGGAATTTTCCCCAGACTGACGGCGATCGCCAAGGGATATGCTAAGTACCCACCAAGTTTATTGATTACTCTCCCCTCTCTCCTATCGTGAAGCCCTATGGTGGCTCACTATTTGCCATGACTGAAATGCCTAAAAAGAAATCCCCAGCTCGCCCGATTCGGGCCGATAAAAGCAAAGCTGATCAAAAATCGCCGTCCCGACCCACCCGGGCCGATAAACCCCGCCGGGGAGAGAGTAAGTCCCGCCGTCAACCCACGGGCAAATATGGGGGCAAACCTGACACCTTTTCCCGACGACCTTCCAATGATCCTGATCGCGCCCATCGCAAACCGGCCTTTGTTAAACCCCCCTTAGAAGATACGGACCAGGCCCAGGAGGCCCTGGATTTACTCTATGGTCACCATGCCGTTTTAGCTGCCCTAGACGGCGATCGCCAATTGAATCGAATTTGGATCACCCCCCATCTTCGCCATGACATCCGCTACCGCACCAAGCTTCAGGAAGCCAAGGCCAAAGGAGCGGTGATTGATGAAGTGGATAATCTGCGTCTCAATCAAATTACCCACGGCGCTAATCACCAAGGCATTGCGGCCCAGGTAGCCCCCTATCATTACTGGGAACTGGCGGATTTAATCACCGATGCCAAAGCCAAAAGTCAGGCTCCCGTTTTGGTAATTATCGACAGCATCACCGATCCCCACAACCTCGGTGCTATTGTCCGCACCGCTGAAGCCTTTGGAGCCCACGGCATGGTTTTACCCCAACGACGGGTGGCGGGGATTACTTCCACCGTTATGAAAGTGGCGGCTGGGGCGCTGGAGCATTTTCCCGTCGCTCGGGTCGTTAATCTGAGTCGGGCGTTGGAAACCCTCAAGGAATCAGGCTTTTGGATTTATGGCACCGTGGCAGGCAAACATACGGCGCTACACCAAACGGATATGCGGGAACCCATGGGATTAGTGATTGGGTCTGAAGGGGAAGGTCTCAGCCTACTCACCCAACGCCATTGTGATCACCTGATTACCATTCCGTTGGCGGGTAAAACGCCGAGCTTGAATGCCTCTGTGGCGGCGGCGATCGCCCTCTATGAAATTTTCCGTCAACGGGGTTTCGACAAACAGACCTTGGAATCTGTATCTTCTGTCACTACCGAAACGGTGCCTTCAGCCCTATAACTAAGACGCAGGCTCTAAATGTAACAAAACATTTCGGGATTCAGCGTTAAAATATCACCAGTAAAAATTCACCTTCGTTTTTAAAACTCTTATGAAAGAATTGTGGCTCCGTTTTCTATCGTTTTTGGGGATCGCCTATTGGGTGGAAATCACCACCATTACCCCCCGTTGTACCTATTACTTCGGACCATTTACCAGTCGTACAGATGCAGAAGAAGCCCATTTTGGTTATTTAGAGGATCTCAAGGAAGAAGGCGCCCAAGGTATTCAAGTTGCGATCAAAAAATGTAAACCGACTACCCTGACAATTTTTGACGAAGGAGAGAATTTTCCCCGCCCTTTCCAGCAGATGATGTCCATCGGTAATTAGTTGGCATCATTAAAAAACACACCGATCGCCAGTGGATTGTTAGGGATCGGTGCTTGGTTTTCTAGCTAATGTTTTCAGACCCAGTGGGCAGCAAGGAGATTAGGATAATTAGGCTTGAACTTGGGCTAACAAACCTTCAAGAATGGCTGTGTCAAGACGGGGGCCATAGGTTGTCACCACTTTTGAGGCGGCGATCGATCCCAATTCTGCGGCTTTCTGATAGCCCATACCGTGGGTGATGCCGTATAAAACCCCCCCTGCATACATATCCCCGGCTCCGACCGTATCAATGGGCTGAACCTGGGGAGTGGCAATGGTCAATAAATTTTCCCCATCAAAGACCACCGATCCTTTAGCCCCACGGGTGAGGGCAAATTGTTTGGCTATGGTTTTACAGTAGGCGATCGCCTGGTCAAAATTGTCAGTGCCGGCCATTTCCATTGCTTCGGCTTCGTTGGCAAACAGCAAATCTACCCCCGTTCCGATCATGGCTTCTAATCCTGATTTAAAGAACTTCGGCATATTGGGATCGGACAGGGATAAACAGGTTTTCACCCCGGCACCTTCGGCGATCGCCTTGGCTTCAATGCTGGCAGCCTGGGCGGAGGGAGACGTCACCAAATAGCCTTCTAGATAGAGATATTCGGAATCCTTGAGGGCATCCCAATCCATTTCCGTGACAGACAAACTGCCACTAATGCCCAAAAACGTGTTCATGGTGCGATCGGCATCGGGGGTAATAAACACTAAGCATTTCCCGGTAATGCCTTCCCCCGCACTTTCATGGTGGGGATTGGTGGCTAAACCGCAGGCATTTAAATCCTTCAGGTAAAATTCCCCCGCTTCGTCTTTGCCAACCTTACAGGCATAAAATCCCTTTCCTCCCCATTGGGCGATCGCCACCATGGTATTAGCCGCCGATCCCCCGCTACTTTGCTTACCCCGGTAGGCTTGCAATTTGGCAATGAGTTCATTTTCCCGCTCCTCTTCCACCAGCGTCATCACCCCTTTTTCAATGCCTAACCCTTGCAGTTGGTCGGGGCTAACCTCGAATTCCATATCCACGAGGGCATTGCCCATGCCGTAAACGTTATACTTGCGACCCATTGTTGACCTCTAATGGTGGTGAACGTGAACATTATTAACGCATTAACGCTGTCATCCTAGGGCAGAATGTTCGATCTGACAATGTACGAAGCTAGTTGAAGGGGGGGGGGCAGGTAGTTTTTGGCGGGGCAATCAACGCCGGCCAAGGATTGATCCCAATCGTTTTTACATTCCGAAATTGCTATAGTTTAGTCATCCTGCACAAAGGTAGACCTCCATGGCTAGGGGCGATCGTGTTTACAAAAGCGTTTGGATAGATGCTAATCCAGTTACCCACCGTAATTCTTTAAACAATAAACATTATGGAAGAACTATTAGAACTTCGGGAAATGGTCTTGGCTGGTAATTTAGATTCAGCGTTGGCATTAATTGATGAATTGGAAGAAATGAGTAAAGAAGATAAAATCAATAAAATTTATAGTTACTGTATCGTCTTGCTCGTCCATATCATCAAACAACAGGCAGAAAATCGTACAACCCATTCCTGGGATGTTTCTATTCGTAACGCTGTGGCGGGCATTGAGCGAACCAATAAACGGCGGAAATCCGGGGGATATTATTTGAAACATGCAGAGTTAGAAAAATTATTGCAAGATGCCTTCAATCAAGCCCTAGATAATGCATCTCTGGAAGCATTTGGTGGAGTTTATTCTGGTATTCAATTAGGCACAATGGTTGATCAAAGTTCTGTTTTAAAAATAGCAAATTCCCTTACTTCAATCTCTTTTTAGGGATTGTTGAGCTACGGTTATTGATGGGAGGAGAAAATTGTCTCTTCCCACTCGAAGACAGATATTTAGCCCAACAATTGCTTAGCCCGATCGCCGAGGGCCGCCGCCGTTAAACCGTTATAGGCCATCAATTGACCAGCACTGGCAGTGGTTTCCCCCCGTTTCCAGGTGAATACATCCCGAGGACAGGTACTGCGGAGTAAAACAGGCTCTAGCATGGCACTGGTTCCCCCCGTCACCCCAATTAGGGCGTCACCGCCAAAGAGTTCGGCAAATTCCCCATCATCCAAAAATTGACCATCGGCCTCGGCGCAATCCTGCCATTGCACATCATGGGGACGGTACAACCGCCGGGGACTGATCACCGAGAGAATTTTGACCCCATAACCTTCACTTTCCAATTGACTGGCGGCCTCGAACACCGGCATCAAGGTCATATCCCCAATCACAGCAAAGACGATGGTTTGCTTTCCTTCACTACTATGCAAGGCGATCGCCCCTTTTTCCAAAGCTTCTCGGGTTTGGGCTAAGGTGGTGCGGATCGGTAAAGGTGATTTACTCGCGGTAATGGGAATCCCCTTGTTACGGGTGGTTAAGGCCCAGTCATAGCAAACCTGAATGCTATTGGCATCACAGGGGAAAAGGGGAAAAATATTCCCATTCCGCATCATTGCCCCAAAATAATTTTCAATTTCTGGGCGTTGGTGAGTCCAGCCGTTGCGTCCTTGCTCCAATGCCCCCGCCGTAAACAGGGTAATGGTGGAAGGTGTGGGACGCCGTAATT
>JBJOGT010000230.1:0-4163 GCA_046048115.1 Cyanobacteriota bacterium
GCCCCGACCAAATCGCGGGGTAGGGTTTCTTGGGGGGGGGCAACGGCCGTGAACACAGGTTAAGGCTCCTTAATGATTTATAGTTAATTCTACCATAAAATTTTGTTAAGGAATGGGAGGGGAGGCTTAAAGCGGCGAGAGAGTATTACTCAATGATTAACGGGTGTAGCGATGTTTAATCCCTGGGGGAAAGACGGTGCGATCGCCGAGGGGATGGAGGGTAAGGCGGGGAGACTGGGCTAAGGGGGGAACATAATGGGCAAATTCGCTGTTTAATCGACAAATTTGGCGTTGAATAATCTCAGCGATGGCTTCGGTATTCAGATCAGCGGGGTTAACATTGGCCGCACATTCCACGGCGATCGCCAGGAAGGGGTTTTGATCGGCGTCTTGGTCAATGGCCATCACAAATTTGCCGGGAACCTGATCGCGGAGTTCGGCTTGTTCTAGACCAATGGCAATATTTTCGGGATAGAGATTTGCGCCGTAGAAGGACAACACAAAATTGGCGCGGCTAAACACATACACAAAGGGTAGGGCATAGGCCAGTTCAGGGTTTGAAAGCTGTGATAAGGGATCAAAACCCTGTTGTTGCAAAAAGCCCATCAGGTCGGCGTAACTGACAATGCCCCCAGTATCAGCAATGTGATAGCGGATTAAGGGAACGCCATTATCCCCGGAAAAGAGCAGTGAACCGTCCTGGACTTCAAAAAAGCGTTGCGTGGGATCGTATTGCACTAGGGTGGGTAGCCGTTCTTGCCCAAATAATTCCCGACTGAGTTCCGGTCGGTCAGCCAAAAAACGGCGAATGGTAATGCTCAATGGGGTTTCATTGCCCAGAACCCCTGCGTCCGCTGTGCCGTATAACGAAGCCGTATCGGTAACCACATTGCCCATCCCCAGGCGATCGCCCATTAACGTCCGCCATTCTTCACTGAAGACTTCCCCCGCCAGGACTAATTTAGGCTGAAAATGTGACCAATTTATCTCGTGGTTTAGCCCCTGATCCACCACCGCTTTAATAAAGGGCGGATACCCCAACAGCACCACCTGATCAAACCCTGCGCCCAAGGTTTCCACCACCCGCAAAATTTCTGAGGGATTATTCCCCGGGGCGATCGCCGTAATCGGATAACCCTTGCTGGCTAAATGACGACAACAGTTAAGGGTAAATAGGCCCCCCACCCAGGTTCCCAGGGGAAAACAAACCACTGCCAGGGTACGTCGATGGTGAGCCTGGAAACTGTCCCGAAATACCTGCTCAAAACGTTGGGCGATCGCATATTCGTCCTTGGGGGATCGGGGCCATACCGTAGGGGTTCCCGTAGACCCCGAACTCATCGCCAATAAATCACAGTTATCTAGACGACCCTGCCAACAGCGCTGGGCAAGGGCATAGACTTGGCAATAATTGGCTTTGGTTAGTAGGGGTAATTGTTGGAAATCGGCAAAGGTTTTAATGGCTAACGGATTAATGCCTTGTTGTTCTAAAAAGGATTGATAGGCGGGAACTTCGGTCACCACCTGTTGAAATAATTGCAATACCATTTCATTGGCATTAGTGGCGATCGCCGTTTTGAGTAAATCCGTTAAGGGGGTGGCAAAAAAATGTTGACCGCTGCTTAAAACCTGTTGGGATTGGCAAGATAATGGGGGCTTTTTTGATAGGTTATGGGTCATCTTTGCTATTTAAAGAGTTAATTACCAGCAACGGAATTGGTCAGTATTCTTTAATCAGTTAATCAGGGATAGGACGGCAGAAAGCCAAGCTGCTATAAAGGTGAAAAGCCTGATCCCAAGGGGTTTCCTCCCGGCGCATAAAGTGAATATGGGGATCGATGGATTTGAGTAATTCTTGGAAATCTAACGCCGTTTCAGCAAAGGCTTTAAAGTCTTTCCACACTGGCTGATTAAGTAATTGATTTTGAAAAATCTGGCTTAATTGTTGCCATTGTTCGTGGGAGGTACTTTTTTGATTGGGCTTGGTGGCGGTTAAAGAAATCCCTTGACTAAATTCATAAATCTGGTCACAAAAGCGTAAAATTATTTGAGATTTCGGCAAATGTAAATCGCAAATTTTGGCATAGTCTAAAATGGTCGTTTTGCGTTGAATCTTACCGTGAATATCCACATCAACACATTCTTCAAAAATGGGTAACAATCCTTCTACCCGTTGGCTAACGTCCTGCCAATTAAAATTAAAAATTCCCTGTTCTTCCCGATTAATGCGATAGGAAACGGTAATGTTAGGGGTTAGGGTTTCGATATAAAACACCGGCAAAACCTTTACGTCTAAAATCTGCTGAATCGGTACGCAAAAGCTGGGAATATGGGCCTGGTGACACTGTTGTTGGTAATAGGTTAATTCCCCCATCCCCCCGGTGCGATACAACCGCCAAGCTCGACTGGGTAACTGTAAACGGGCGGTATACGCATCAAGTTTCATGATTTTGCCGAACTGCACCGCACTGGCCTGTTTGGCGTCAGCGGCGATCGCCTCTAATACAAAAATGCCGGGGATTTGGGCGTCGGGGGCGGCTTTGGCTTCCTCAATGGCGGCTTGGCGATCCGCTAGACTTTTCTGGGTTTCGGCTTGATGGCGATCGTGAATGCGTTTCAAACTAGCCCGAATTTTAGCCAAAAGTTTGGGGTTACTGGCCAAGGTTAATAATTGCCGGAATTGTTGTTCGGCCGGGTTTAACTCCCCTTTTTCCTCCGCCAATCTCGCTTGGTAATAACCTACCCAGGGATTCTCAGCGCCATCGGTAGCGACAACGGCTAAGAGGTCTTCAGCTTTGCCAAAATCTTGGGCATGGATGGCGTCGGCAATGGCTTGGTACATAGGGGAAGCAGGGGAAACCCCAGAACAGAGGTTGGTGGTGAGGGTCTAGGTAGATAAATTTTCGTAGTGGGCGGCAATCTGAGCCAGGGCAACGGTGGGGGCAGTAATTGCTCTTAAAATACGTTTCCCCAAGGAAACCGGCTGAAATCCCGAGGCGATCGCCTGATCAATTTCTGAGGGTGTCCACCCTCCCTCGGGGCCCGTGGCCACAATTATAGGTTCGGGTAAATAATCTGTCGGGGAAATGTGTCTTAAATATGCCCCGAGAGGAACGGAAGACGATCGGGCCACACAGATCAATTTGATTATTGGTTGGGGGGCAACATGGGTTAGGAGATCAACCCAACCAACAGGGACGGCGATCGATGGAACCCACTGGCGTTCTGATTGTTCAGCGGCTTCGGTGACGATGCGTTGCCAACGGTCTTGTTTATTGCCGCTCGGTTTTAGTAACGTCCGTTCGGTGATTAAAGGTTGAAAAGCGGTAACCCCTAACTCAGTACAAGGGCGAAGAATCTCTTCAAAACCATTGCCTTTGGGGAGCGCCACCGCCACCGTGACTGCAACGGGTAATTCCGTTTGCTCATCTAAGATTTTGACAAGTTGTGCCTGGGAATCCGCAAACTGGGCTAACCACGCCGCCCCAGTCCCATCCATTGCCACAAATTCATCCCCCGGACTTAGGCGCAACACCCGCTGTAGATAATGGCATTGAGCATCGTTTAAGGTCACGGTTTCCCCTTGCCGCTGCTCCGGGGCGATAACGAGGCGGTAGACCATAAGCGTTGTTCAAGCCCAAATCTGGATCCCAATAAGTCCGAAAAATCCCACGATTCCTTGGTTAAAATTTTAAAGGCTGGCGATACCGCCGGTTAAATTTTTCTAACCTTCAACGCCTTTATGAAAATTGCGGTTGCTAGCGATGAACGAACACCGTTAACCGATGGTGTGGTCGCGGAACTCAACACTCTAGGCCATGACGTGATTTTATTCGGCCCCCTCAAAGGGGAACCCCTGAGTTGGCCGATCGCCGCCCAACAATTAGCGGAAGCCGTGGCCGTAGGAACCGTCGATCAAGGGGTGTTATTTTGCTGGACAGGCACCGGGGCCACGATCGCCGCCAATAAAGTCCCAGGGATTCGGGCCGCGTTGGTGCGGGATGCGGAAACTGCAAAGGGGGCCAAATGGTGGAATGATGCCAATGTGTTGGTGTTGAGCTTGCGGGCTACCTCCCTGGCGATCGCCCAGGAAATTCTCCAAGCTTGGTTCAGTGAACAGGTTAAACCCGAAGAAAAAGACTGCATTGCCCAACTAACGGCGA
>JBJOGT010000231.1:0-2515 GCA_046048115.1 Cyanobacteriota bacterium
GGAAGTCTCCTAAACGGGCATCAAACAAGCCGACGGGTTTTAATGGGCCATAGCGCATGGTGTCTTCCCCCCGCTGGGCCAATTCTTCGATGGGTAAACAGCCTTCAAAAAATTTCGCTGACTCGCGGTCAAAGTCTTTGAGGGGGGCCTGTTCGGCGGCACAGAGGGCTTGCCAAAACTGGAGATACTGTTCACGGGTAAAGGGACAGTTTAAATAGGCGGCTTCCCCTTTGTCGTAACGGGAGGCAAAAAAGGCGATGGCTTGGTTGATGGATTCCCCCACCACAATGGGGCTGGCGGCATCGAAAAAGCTGAGGTAATCCATGCCAGTGAAGCGTTGCAAATCTTCCGTTAGGGCCGGACTGGTGAGGGGGCCGGTGGTTAAAACGGTAACGCCATCGCGGGGTAAACTCGTGATTTCCTCCCGGCGTAATTCCACTAGGGGATGGTCTGCTAAGCGTTGGGTGAGTTCCTGGCTAAAGACCCCCCGGTCTACGGCCAAGGCTCCTCCGGCTGGAACCGCATGGCGATCGGCGGTGTGAATAATCAGGGAATCTAACTGCCGCAGTTCAGTCTGTAATAGGCCCGCGGCCCGATCGCCGGCTTTAGCACCAAAGGAATTACTACAGACTAATTCGGCTAATTCTTGACTATGGTGGGCGGGGCTTTGGCGTAGGGGACGCATTTCCGACAAAATAACGGGCACACCGGCCCGGACAATTTGCCAGGCGGCTTCTGTTCCGGCAAGACCACCACCAATGACGTGAATCGGCGTTAAAGTTGTCATAAAATCGCTTTGACTGCTTAGTGATTGCGGCTAAGAACAAGACCCTTATCTATCCAGTTTAGTTGATTGGCGATCGCCACTTTTAGGATTGATTATGTCTGCACTACCCTCTGCCAAGTTTTTATTAGTAGACGATCAAGCAGAAAATTTAACACTACTGTCAGACATCCTAGGTTCTTTGGAGGTTGACATTACCGCTGTCAGTTCCGGGGAGGCGGCGATCGCAGCGGTAGAAGACGTTGAATTTGCATTAATTATCCTGGATGTGAAAATGCCAGGGTTAAATGGGTTGCAAACCGCTGCCCAGATCCGGTCCCTTCCCCATGGGACTTCAACACCGATTATTTTCATCACCGCCCATGGGATTCAACCCGATGAAATTATCCAAGGGTATGAAACGGGGGCGATCGACTATTTGATTAAGCCCATCAATAGATCAATTTTATTGTCTAAAGCTAGGCTATACCTACAATTTTTTCAACAGAAAAGTGCTCTCCAAAACCACAGTTACTATCTAGAAAACCTGGTAGAAGTTAATACGCTTTCTCTTATTCGGAGTAATGAATCCCTACAGGTTGAAGTTAGACGTCGTCGCCGTTTAGAGCAAATTTTGAAGATTATCGCCCAGAGTTTCGGTCGCCAAGGATTGCGGGATTCCCTGCAAGCAATGGTTAAAAACCTTAGTAAAGTCACTGGAATCACCAGCGTTTGGTTCAAAGAAAATTTAACCTCTGGGGTTAACATTGGTGGGATGTCAAAACAAGCCGCCCCCGATTCGCCTTGGATGTTTCATGCAACCCAAGGTCATATCACCCAGGGCTTACCGGATTGTTGTCAAGAATTACTCCGCAATCATTTACTAGTATCGATTGATCAAGCCCAGGTAATTCCCATCACCAACGATCATCCATTAACAGTGCCTCCTAGGCAAAATTCCCATGCCCCCTCGCCGACCCTCGCCCAACGATCTGTTAATCTTGAACCCCATTCAGTTTTAGGACAAATTGCCATCTCTGCTCACCAACAACAATGGCAAGGACAATTTGGTTTTATTGCTGACTCTACCTTCGGCGATCGCCAATTGATAACCGAAACATTGCAGATTAGTGCAGAGCGCCTTTGTTTAGAAATTGATTACCATTTTGAACAAGCAACCCGACGCAAAATAGAATCCCTCAACCAACACATTTTATCAGCCATTTCCGACGCTGTTTTTATTACCAAAGAATCAGGAGAATTTACTTTTATTTGCCCTAACGTACATCATATATTTGGCTACTCCTTAGCAGAAGTAAAAGCCATGGGGACAATTCAAGCTTTGCTGGGTTCCTTAAACCTTGATTTCCAGCAAATTACCGAGACAGGGGAAATCAGTAATTGTCCCTATACCATTCAAGACCAGGGGGGAAAATCCCACTTTTTATTGGTAACCATCAAAAAAGTTGAGATTAACGATGGGGAATATTTATTTACCTGTCGAGACATTTCAGAACGGGTTGCAGCGGAGAGACAAATTCAGGAAAACGAAGCTAATTATCGTAATATTTTTACCCACGTGAGTGATGGGCTATTTGTCATTAACCAAAATAATCAAATTTGTTTCGCCAATGCCAGTGCTGAAAAAATTTTAAACCAATCTGGCCAGCAACTCATTGACCAGGTCTGGCAGACGGCATTAACCCCCCAACGATTTGAAATGGAGATTAATCAAACCCATCAAACCCATTG
>JBJOGT010000232.1:0-4414 GCA_046048115.1 Cyanobacteriota bacterium
TTGAAAAACTGCTCGATATTGGACTTTTACTCCATACCCCTGAAACCAGGCGGAACTATTTTACTCATTGTTGCTACTGTGCCACATAGTTGCCGAATCCGCTGTAAATGGCTTTAAACTACACTTTAAAATTGCGCCAAACCCAAATGTCGATTAGCAGTGGCCAAAAGTCTACGGCGAATTAAGGCTTGGTCTGGCATGTCCTCCAGTCCGATTTGGTGTCAACCGTAACAGTGGTTTATGGCAATCCGGTTACACTGCTGTGTTGGGGGATTTTTTCCATGCAAGCATCTAACCAACGGCTAAAAATTGGGGTGCTCTTTTTTGTCGTCACCTTTGTGTTGGCAACCCTGGGCTACATTTATTTTGGCTGGACGACCTTGGAAGCCATTTATATGGTGGTCATCACCATTTTTGGGGTGGGTTACGGGGAAGTAAGACCGTTAACCACTGTGCCGGAAAGGGTTTTTACCATTCTGGTGATTTTTGCGGGAACTACGTCAGCGGTTTATATTGTGGGGGCTTTTGTGCAGATGGTGACGGAAGGGGAAATTCATCGGGCTTTGGATAGTCAACAACGGCAACGACAAATTGCTAATTTGAGTGATCACACCATTATCTGTGGCTTTGGGCGCATGGGGCAGGTGTTAGCCAAGCAACTCCAGGCAGCGGGTTTACCCTTTGGTGTCATTGATAATCAACCTCAAGCAGTGGCGATCGCCCAGGAATTAGGGTACTTGGCCCATTGTGGCGATGCAACCCGGGAGGATCAACTCCAATCATTGGGCATTATGCGAGCCAAGACCCTAGCCACGGTGTTGCCGGAGGATGCCACCAATGTTTTTATCACCCTAACGGCACGGGAATTGAATCCTCATTTATTGATTTTGGCCCGGGGGGAAGTGCCGGAAACGGAGCGCAAATTACGCTTAGCCGGAGCCGACCAAGTGATTTTACCCCTTACGGTGGGAGCCATACAAATGGCGGATTTAATTACCCAAAGTAACCGACGCGACTTTTTAAACCGACCCGATGAACGCAGTTTTCTCAATGATTTATTAGCCAATGTTGATGTTCAAATGGATGAATTAATTGTGCCTTTAGACTCCCCTGCCATGGGGCGCACCATCATGGAAATGGAAGTCCGTAGTAAAGGCGCATTTATTGTCATTGCCTTGCGCCGCGCCGATGGCAGCACCATTCTGCATCCCCATCCCTCCCAAATCCTCAACGAAAACGACACCATGATTGTCATTGGTCACCAAGGCGAAATTCCTCGCTTTGCCGAACGTTACCAGTTCAAACGCAAACAATTAAAACCCCGTTGGGAGCAAACCGCTTTACCCTCATGACTACCGTTGATACCCTCTGGATGCTTGTTTGTTCTGGCCTAGTGTTTCTGATGCAAGCCGGATTTATGTGCTTGGAATCGGGCCTGACTCGGTCTAAAAATAGCATCAATGTGGCGATTAAAAACTTTGCTGATTTTGGCATTTCCGTGGCTTTGTTTTGGTCTTTCGGTTTTGGGGTGATGTTTGGCTTATCCTCCTGGGGCTGGTGGGGGCAAAATTATGCCTTTCTCAATTTCAGCAATCAATCTCTCCTCGCCGTTTTTTTCCTCTTTCAAGCGATGTTTTGCGGCACGGCCACCACCATTATTTCTGGGGCGGCGGCGGAACGGCTTAAATTTTCCGCTTACCTTGTGGTTGCCGGGCTAGCGTCAGGACTCATTTATCCCGTTTTTGGTCATTGGGCTTGGAATGGGTTAGGAGCAGTGGCGGATATTGAAACGGCGGGGGGATGGTTAGAAAACCTCGGCTTTCGGGATTTTGCCGGATCGACGGTGGTGCATAGTGTGGGAGCTTGGGTGGGCTTAGCGACGATTTTAGTGGTAGGGGCTCGGCAGGGGCGTTTTCCTAAAAATGGGGAAATGTTAAAAATTCAAGGGTCGAATATGCCCTTTTCGGTGCTGGGAACCCTGTTGTTGTGGTTCGGCTGGTTGGGGTTTAACGGGGGCAGTACTTTCGGCATAACCCCGGCGGTGCCGGGGGTAATTGTTAATACGGTGCTGGCGGGGGTCGGGGGGATGTTGATGGCGGCGCTGCTCAATTTGTTACAGGCAAAAATGATTGAGGTGGAGCCGTTAATGAATGGATCTTTAGCTGGGTTGGTGGCCATTACGGCCGGGGCTGATGCGGTAATTACCCGGATCGCCGTTTTGATTGGGGCCACCGGGGCGGCGATCGCCCAGCTTTTAGCTCAAAAACTACAACGGTGGGGCGTTGATGATGCCGTTGATGCGGTGGCAGTCCATGGGGGCGGTGGAGCCTGGGGAACCCTCTGTGTAGGACTCTTTGGACAATTAACAATCCTGGAAACGGGGTTAAACCGTTGGCAACAATGCGGGGTGCAATTACTGGGCATTGGCGTCTGTGCCCTTTGGTCTTTCGGCTTAGCCTGGACTGTCTTAACTTTGCTTAATCGAGTCTTTACCCTCCGCATTTCCCCGGAAGATGAAGAAATGGGCCTAAATGTGTCGGAACATCGCGCCACCACTGAAACTTATGAATTATTTAAAGTCATGGATCGCCAGGCTAAAACCCATGATCTAAGCCTGCGGGTTCCCGTCAATCCCTTCACGGAAGTGGGGCATATTGCCGGACGCTATAACCAAGTGATGGATGCTTTTGAGCAACGCCACCACCGCAGCGTCGAAGATCTCGCCCAAATTTATTACGTCACGGCGGCGATCGCCGCAGCCATTGAAAACAATACTTTTACATCTGATCAGCTGGGGTTAGAAGAAGTGACCACCCGCCCCGACGAATTGGGGGCCTTAGCCCGGGCCATTCAGCAAATGGCGGAAATGCTCCAACAGCGGGATCAAGAACTGATCGCCGTCAAGCAACAACTGGTGCGACAACAACAAACCCAGACCCCGGAAACCTAGACCAAGCTGGCCCCTCAGTGGCGATCGGCCTGGAGATGTTCCAAAATATTCGTTAGTTTATTGTCAATTTTTTGCAAATGGTCAAGGTAGTCCGATTGGGCTTCATAAAAATCAGCCTGGGCCGCCGCGAGTCGGGCCATCCACTCAAATACATGGGCGCGGTCTTTGCGGTAAAGAGCACTATCTTGGCTGGCTTGGTTAGTTAATGCCTCAATGCTCTTGGCGTTTGACTCAATCAAAGACTCAATACGGTCTAATCTATCGCTCATCGCTTATGCCTCCTTTGACAGGGTTTGATTGCGAGGAAGAAGTGGGCAACCCTTCCGGTTTTAATTTTGCCGTGAATTGATCCTCGACCTTTGGCGATCGCCGCCCAATGACCTTACCTTCCCCCCACGCTTCAAGCTGTGTTACATTTTTTATGAATAATTCTCAGTTTTTGCCAAGAGTAGGACAACCGCCTGTCTCTTTGCGAATCTGCCATTGTAAGCTGATTATACGCGCTTTATCAGACTCGGTTCGAGTCATCCCGTTCCATCCCTGATCCTTAGAGAAGTCTAACTTCAAATGTTTTCAAAAGAAGTCACCGAATCAAAAGTTTTTCAATGGTTTAATGACCGTCTGGAAGTCCAAGCCATTTCCGACGACATTGCCAGCAAGTACGTCCCCCCCCATGTCAACATCTTCTACTGCTTGGGCGGTTTAACCCTGACGTGCTTCTTGATCCAGTTCGCCACTGGATTTGCCATGACCTTCTACTACAAACCCACGGTCGCGGAAGCCTTCACCTCTGTTCAATACATCATGAATGAAGTCAACTTCGGTTGGCTGATCCGCTCCATCCACCGTTGGTCCGCCAGCATGATGGTGTTGATGATGATCTTGCACGTCTTTCGGGTTTACCTCACCGGTGGTTTCAAACGGCCCCGGGAATTGACCTGGGTTGTGGGCGTCATGCTTGCGGTTACCACCGTCACCTTTGGGGTAACAGGTTACTCATTACCTTGGGATCAAGTGGGCTATTGGGCCGTTAAAATTGTCTCTGGCGTCCCTGCGGCCATTCCCGTCGTCGGCGATCAACTCGTCACCCTGATGCGGGGTAGCGAAAGCGTTGGTCAAGCCACCCTCACCCGTTTTTACAGCCTTCATACCTTCGTTTTACCCTGGGTCATTGCGGTACTTCTGTTGCTGCACTTCTTGATGATTCGTAAACAAGGCATCTCTGGTCCCTTGTAAATTGGTTACGGTGTTGGGAGTTGATGATCCCTGATGCCGGTCTCCCCTCCCATCGCTTTTCGTCAATTCCCCATAACGGTTCCATCGTCAAATAATTTTGGTTTAGGAGATACTCCCCCATGACAATTATGAAAAAGCCGGATCTAGATGATCCTAAGTTGAGAGCGATGTTAGCCAAAGGTATGGGTCACCACTACTACGGTGAGCCCGCTTGGCCCAACGACATTC
>JBJOGT010000233.1:0-3945 GCA_046048115.1 Cyanobacteriota bacterium
CGATAATTTCATCCAGACGGTTGAGGAATTCGGGACGGAAGTAGTTTTTTAACTCTTCGTTGACCAAGGAACGGATGCGATTGTATTGGGACTCGGCTTGGTCGCTTTCAAAGTCGAAGCCTAAACCGCCACCACCTTTTTCGATGACCTTGGAACCAATGTTGGAGGTCATGATTAACAGGGTGTTTTTAAAGTCCACCGTGCGACCTTTGGCATCGGTTAAGCGTCCATCTTCTAAAATTTGCAACAGCATATTGAAGATATCGGGGTGGGCTTTCTCGATTTCATCAAAGAGGACAACGGTGTAAGGACGACGGCGTACGGCTTCGGTGAGTTGACCGCCTTCGTTGTAACCCACATAGCCGGGGGGAGAACCAATCAGTTTGGATACCGTATGGCGTTCCATGAATTCCGACATATCCAAGCGAATCATGGCTTCTTCCGAACCGAAGAAGTAGGCGGCGAGGGCCTTGGTTAACTCGGTTTTCCCGACCCCGGTGGGGCCAGAAAAGATAAAGCTGGCGATCGGGCGATTGGGATTTTTGAGGCCGACCCGGGCGCGACGAATGGCTCGGGAAACCGCTTTGACTGCATCCTCTTGCCCAATTAACCGTTGATGCAGGGTATCTTCCATGTGCATCAATTTGTCGGACTCGGATTCCGTCAGTTTATTAACGGGAACCCCTGTCCAGGAGGCGACGATGTGGGCGATTTCTTCAGATGTGACTTCCGGTTCGCCGCTTTCTCCTTCTGATTTTTTGGAAGAGGCAATGTCACGGATTTGTTGTTTGATGTCCATTTCCCGATCACGCAATTCCCCAGCCTTGTCGAAGTCTTGGTTGCGGACGGCATCGTCTTTTTCCTTGAGGATCTGACGCAATTCCTTATCCAGTTCCTTGGCTGCCGGAGGCAATTGGGAATTGATTAAGCGAACACGGGAACCCGCTTCATCAATTAAATCGATCGCCTTATCCGGCAAGAAACGATCTGAGATGTAACGGTCAGAAAGTTTGGCGGCAGCTTCGAGGGCTTCGTCCAAAATTTTCAGTTTGTGGTGTTGTTCATAACGTTCCCGTAGACCATAGAGAATTTCAATGGTTTCATCCACGGAGGGTTCGCCCACCATTACCGGCTGAAAACGACGTTCTAGGGCCGCATCCCGTTCAATGTGTTTGCGGTACTCATCCAGGGTGGTGGCCCCAATACATTGCAACTCGCCCCGCGCTAAGGCTGGTTTGAGAATATTGGCGGCATCGATCGCCCCTTCAGCGGCCCCGGCCCCAATGAGGGTGTGGACTTCATCAATCACGAGGATAATATTCCCCGCTTGGCGAATTTCGTCCATGATTTTTTTGAGACGTTCTTCAAACTCCCCGCGATACTTAGTCCCTGCAACCAGCAAACCAATATCTAAGGTGACGACGCGCTTTTCTTCGAGAATGTCGGGGATATCTTTGTTGGCAATACGTTGGGCCAATCCCTCGGCGATCGCCGTTTTACCGACCCCAGGTTCCCCAATCAAGACCGGATTGTTTTTCGTCCGACGGCCCAGAATTTGGATGACCCGTTCGATTTCTTTTTGACGACCGACAACGGGGTCAAGCTTGCCCTCGGCGGCCATTTGGGTCAGGTTGGAACCAAATTCATCTAGGGTGGGGGTTTTTGTCCGACCCGAAGAACCACCACCAGCGGTGACCTCAGCGGTTTCGCCCAGCATTCTAATTACTTGGGTACGGACTTTGGATAGGTCAACTCCAAGGTTTTCAAGAACCCTGGCGGCGACCCCTTCCCCTTCCCGAATCAGCCCTAATAGTAAGTGTTCCGTGCCGATGTAGTTGTGACCCAATTGGCGGGCCTCTTCAAGGGAGAGTTCTAACACCCGTTTGGCCCTGGGGGTAAACGGAATTTCGACGGCGACAAACCCTGAACCGCGCCCGATGATTTTCTCAACTTCAATGCGAGCATCCTTGAGATTGACCCCCATTGATTTGAGAACCTTGGCAGCGACCCCGGTTCCTTCGCCAATCAAGCCGAGGAGAATTTGTTCCGTGCCTACGAAGTTGTGTCCGAGGCGACGGGCTTCCTCCTGAGCGAGCATGATTACTTTAATGGCTTTTTCTGTAAAGCGTTCAAACATGACCTAAATCCATCACCTCAGCGTGCCCTGTGTATTGCTGATTCTAACATAGCGCTTTTGTTATGCTGTTGCGCTCGGTACAGCCTTGCGTGTAGGGTTAACGCTTAACTGGACAACCCTGTCAAATTCGTCTCAACCAATTTTTGCAGTGCTCAATTGTCTCAACCCAATGAATCCATTGCCGTTACCGACAGACGCAGAGAGCCTTATTTTAGCCGCAATTACACCGATCGCCGTTGAGGAGACTGTCAGTTTAGATCAAGCTTTAGGCCGAATTTTAGCCCAGACCGTAACAGCTCAACCGGATTTTCCCCACTGGGATAATGGGGCGATGGATGGGTATGCCGTGCGCTATGAAGATGTGGCCGGGGCCAATCATCAGCCAGTGAAATTAACGGTACGGGGGGAAGTGGCGGCGGGGACTGTGCCAGACCGTGAAATCCGAACCGGGGAAGGAATGCGAATTTTTACCGGGGCCATGCTTCCTGCGGGGGCAGATACGGTGGTGATGCAAGAGGTTTGTCGGCGTGAGGGGAATGATATTTGGGTAGATCAGGCTCCAAAGAAGCAGGGAGAATTTGTGCGGCGTCGGGGGGATTATTACCAAGCCGGTTCGCCGTTGTTATCGGCAGGGATGATTTTAAGGGAAGCGGAGTTGGCTATTTTAGCCACGGCCCAAGTTACCCAAGTTCCTGTGGTTCGACGGCCCAAGGTTGCCTTATTTTCCAGCGGCAATGAGTTAATTCCCCCCGATCGCCCGTTACAGCCGGGACAAATTGTGGATTCAAATCAGTTTGCCATCCGGGGATTTTTGGAAAATCAAGGGGTAGAGGTGATTTCCCTGGGCATTGTGGGCGATCGCCGGGAAGATTTACGGGCAGTGATCGGCCAAGCTCTTGACCAAGCGGATCTAGTGATTTCCACCGGGGGCGTTTCCGTGGGGGATTATGATTTGATTCCCGAATTGTTGACGGAACTGGGGGGAGAAATGGTAATTGAAAAGGTGGCCAGTAAACCGGGAAAACCGTTAAAGGTTGCTAAATTTGCCGATGGTTGTGTCTATTTTGGCCTTCCCGGCAATCCCGTTTCCGCCTTGGTGAGTTGTTGGCGCTTTGTGCATCCGGCGCTGCAAAATTGTCCGGTTTATCGGCTCCCCATGCCCCTTTGTGGTTGACTGCCCAGACCCTAGATGCTTTGAAAAGTGACGGTAAACGGGAAACCTATCTGTGGGGACGGTTGGATTTGACCTCAGGAACGCCCCAATTTCACCTAGCCCAAGGCAGCCATAGTTCAGCAAATTTGATTAATCTTGGCGGAACCAATGGTTTAGCCATGATTCCCCAAGGGCAAACGGCGATCGCCGCCCAGGCATTAGTGAAGGTTTTAGTGCAGCCAGGGTTTTTCTAGACCAGGATTTTGATAGTCGGTGTTTAATGGGTAATCAACTTAGCTTTTTTGGTAATTTCCCATGAACACACCCCATCCCGACCCGATTCTGCAAGCTTTACAGCATTTAATTAGCGTTGTTGCCCAACTGCGATCGCCAGACGGGGGTTGCCCCTGGGACTTGGCCCAAACCCAGCAGAGTTTGATTCCCTATGTGATCGAAGAAGCCTATGAGGTGGTTCATGCCATTAAAAGCGAAGACCAAACGGCGATCGCCGAGGAATTGGGGGATTTACTATTACAAGTGGTTCTCCAAGCCCAAGTGGCCCAGGATCAAGGGCATTTTGATTTAGAGAAAGTGGCCCAGGGCATCACCGAAAAATTAATCCGCCGCCATCCCCATGTGTTCGATAACCTAACGG
>JBJOGT010000234.1:0-4551 GCA_046048115.1 Cyanobacteriota bacterium
GCCACCGTTGGCAAACCCTAGGAAAGTTTCCCCTCGCGCCGGGTTATTCCGATGAATATATCTATGCTTACTTAGCCCAGGATTTGGAAAAGTTAGCCACGCCCCCGGCCCAGGATGAAGATGAAGATATTGAAGTGGTGTTGATGAGTTTTAAGGAATTTGAACAGGCGATCGCCGCTGGGGAAGCCATTGATGCCAAAACCATTACCAGTTATTTTTGGATGCGCTATTTGTTGTAACTTGGGTGGTGCCCCAAATCTGTGGAATGGGCAACAACTTTCTTTCATATTGATAGTGATTATGATCTAGAAATTCTCTTTAAATTTGTTGACCATAAAGAGCACCTCGATTAATTGCCTTATTACAAAAAATGACCTGGATGTAAAAGGCTATTTTCCTGTGGTCAGAAAGGGGATAGATGGTTTGGCGATCGAGGGATATAGGGGAAAATCTTCGCAACTTTCCTTCCGGTTTAAGGGGAACATCCTTGAGATGGCGTGATCAATGGCGCACCCCGTAGAGACTCCCTGCGAGATCGCCGGAAATTCCCTGAGTAAGACGATCCTCCGTTGCCATGGGCGAGGGGAAGTCGCGGTAAAATTATGAAGAAACATTAAGTCTTTCCCCATGCCAGACCAAAACACTATCCGTATCCGTGGCGCCAGACAACATAATCTCAAAAATATTGATTTGGATTTGCCGCGCGATCGCCTGATTGTGTTTACGGGGGTATCGGGATCGGGGAAATCCTCCTTAGCGTTTGACACCATTTTTGCCGAAGGTCAGCGGCGCTATGTGGAATCTTTGAGCGCCTACGCCCGGCAGTTTTTAGGGCAATTGGATAAACCCGATGTGGACAGCATTGAAGGGTTAAGTCCGGCCATCTCCATTGATCAAAAATCCACCTCCCACAATCCCCGCTCCACCGTGGGCACTGTGACGGAAATTTATGATTATTTGCGGTTGCTCTTTGGTCGGGCCGGTAGTCCCCATTGCCCCCATTGCCAGCGCAATATTGCCCCCCAAACCATTGATCAAATGTGCGATCGGGTGATGACCCTGCCGGATCGGACTAAGTTTCAAGTATTAGCGCCGGTGGTCAAGGGCAAAAAAGGAACCCACGTTCAATTATTATCAAGCTTGGCATCCCAAGGCTTTGTGCGGGTGAGAATTAACGGCACAGTGCGGGACTTGAATGACAATATTGAACTGAAAAAAAGTCAGAGCCATACCATCGAGGTAGTCATTGATCGCCTGGTGAAAAAGGAGGGGTTACAGGAACGATTAGCAGATTCCTTGAGTACCTGTTTAAAACAGGCAGAGGGCACTGCCATTATTGATATTTTAGACAGTCCCAAATTGGAAGTTTTAGAAGGCGGAAAAAGTGAAGAGAACACCTCCCTCAAAGCCGCCGACAATGGCAATCATTATCAAACAGAAATCCCCAAAGAAATCGTCTTTTCTGAAAATTTTGCCTGTCCTGACCATGGGGCGGTGATGGATGAATTGTCTCCCCGGCTATTTTCCTTTAATTCTCCCTATGGTGCTTGTCCGGATTGTCACGGTATCGGTTTTGTCCGATCCTTTTGTCCCGATTTAGTCATTCCCGATCCCACCAAACCTGTCTATGCGGCGATCGCCCCTTGGTCAGAGAAAGATAATTCCTACTATTTATCTTTGTTGTATAGCTTGGGGCAACATTTTGGTTTTGAATTACAAACGCCCTGGGAAAAGTTAAGTAAAGAACAGCAGGAGATTATCTTAAACGGAACCGATGAAGAAATTTGGTTTGAAGGAGAATCCCGTTACCGGAGCAATCGCGGTCATTATCGTCGTTTTGCTGGGGCTTTAAATATTTTGCAACGTAGTTATGAAGAAAGTAGCTCCGAAGTTATTAAGCAAAAATTAGAAAAATATATTATTAATCAAGCTTGTCAAACCTGTGACGGCAAGCGGTTAAAACCGGAAGCCTTAGCGGTGAAATTAGGACAATTTAATATCAATGATTTAACCAGTGTGCCCATTCGAGATGCCTTAAAACGGGTGGAAAGTTTGGACTTGACGCCCCGCCAGGCCATGATTGGAGAATTGGCATTAAAGGAAATTAAAGCCCGGCTACAATTTTTGCTCGATGTGGGTTTGGATTACCTCACTTTGGATCGGGCAGCCATGACCCTATCCGGGGGAGAAGCCCAGCGCATTCGCCTAGCCACCCAAATCGGTTCCGGTTTAACCGGGGTGTTGTATGTGTTGGATGAACCGAGCATTGGACTGCATCAACGGGATAACGATCGCCTGTTGGCTACCCTGAAAAAGTTGCGGGATTTGGGCAATACCCTGATTGTGGTGGAGCATGATGAAGATACTATCCGTCACGCCGATCATATTGTGGATATTGGCCCCAAAGCGGGCATTCATGGCGGTGAAATTGTCTGTGAAGGGGATTTTCAAACCCTATTAAATAATCCAAAATCCTTAACCGGGGCCTATCTTTCCGGTCGCTCGGCGATCGCCACCCCAGCAGAACGACGGCTTGGCAATGGAGCTAAGTTGAGCCTCAAGCAATGTCGCCACAATAATTTACAAAATATTAACGTTGACATTCCTCTGGGAAAATTGGTTTGTGTGACCGGCGTATCTGGTTCGGGCAAATCAACCCTAGTTAATGAACTTCTTTATCCCGCCCTGCAACACCATCTCTCCCGCCATGTCCCCTTCCCAAAAAACCTAGGGGAAATTACCGGACTTCAGGCGATCGATAAAGTGATTGTCATTGACCAGTCCCCCATTGGCCGCACCCCCCGCTCCAATCCCGCCACCTATACGGGGATTTTTGACCCGATTCGGGAAATTTTCACCCAAACCATTGAAGCCAAAGCGCGGGGCTATAAACCCGGCCAATTTTCTTTCAATGTCAAAGGGGGACGCTGTGAAGCCTGTGCAGGGCAGGGGGTAAATGTCATTGAAATGAATTTTTTACCCGATGTCTATGTGCAATGTGATGTTTGCAAAGGGGCACGGTACAACCGCGAAACGTTGCAAGTCAAATATAAAGGCTATTCGATCGCCGATGTGTTGGCCATGACCACGGAAGAAGCCTTAACGGTGTTTGAAAACATACCCCGCGCCGTCAATCGATTGCAAACCCTAGTGGATGTGGGTTTAGGTTATATCAAACTAGGTCAGCCCGCCCCCACCCTATCCGGGGGAGAAGCCCAACGGGTCAAACTGGCCTCGGAACTATCCCGTCGGGCCACGGGCAAAACCTTATATTTAATCGACGAACCCACCACCGGTTTATCTTTTTACGACGTTCATCATTTATTAAATGTATTGCAACGACTGGTAGACAAAGGCAATTCTGTTTTAGTGATCGAACACAATTTAGACGTGATTCGTTGCAGTGATTGGCTGATTGATCTCGGCCCCGAAGGCGGCGATCGGGGCGGAGAAATTATGGTGGTGGGAACACCGGAGCAGGTAGCTGCCCATGCTCAGTCTTATACTGGTAAGTATTTAGCGAAGGTTCTTTAATTTTAATTTTAAGCTTGAGGTAAGTTTCATGCTGTCTTATATTTATACAAAAAATTATAAAAACTTGAGTTTTGACAAACCATTGCCCTTAAAAGCACTTAATATTTTTATTGGTGCTAATGGATCAGCCAAAAGTAACATCATAGAATATTTGAAATTTCTAAGTGAGGCCAGTAAACAAGAAAAGGAAAACCATGTGAAAATTGTTCTTAATCGTCTCAATCGGCCTCTAAGCTTACAAATAGCAGAACCTGCCAGTTTTGAATTTATCTATGTTTTTTCAGATATTTTACAAGGAGACAGGAATCTTGTTTTAGATTTGAGTATTCATGTAGATTCTCAAAAAGAAGGAAAACAGTTTATAGAGAGTGAGTTGGTATATCAAAAAACTGGAAATATTGATAAGACAACAGAAATTCATGAAGATGAAATATTACACTCTCGTGTCTATCCTGATGAAAAAAAAGGAATTTTTTATTCAAAAGCTCCTACAAGATCGTTGTTTTTAGGCGATTTTGCAAAAGCAGAAAGAGTAGTTTCTAGTCCTAACATGATCGTAGTTGATCGCGAAAGCACAGCCATACTTTATTTTCTTAATGATGTTTGTCGTTGGAAATTTTATAATGCCAATGATTTTGATGTTTCTGTAATAAAAACCACGTCCAATAAAGTTGGTGATACTCCACAATACCTGGCCTCCGGTGGCGAAAATCTTATTACTGTTATTAATTCATTGATGTATGATTTGGACTTTGAAGAAGAACTTAATCAAGCTTTAAAGTCAATGTTTCCAAAAACTCGTAAAATTCGAGCGGTAATACCTGGCAGAACAGTAGAAATTCAGTGGTATATTGAACCCCTGAAAGATCCCCTTTATTTGGATGAAATGTCTGATGGTACTATTCGGATGCTCTGTTTAGCAGTAATTTTACTATCTCCAAAACTTCCTTCAATGATAGTTATTGATGAACCCGAGTTGGGCATACATCCAGCCTGGCTTAAAATTTTAGCTAGGTG
>JBJOGT010000235.1:0-12212 GCA_046048115.1 Cyanobacteriota bacterium
GATGCGACGGCGATCGCCGTTGACGATTTTCTAAAGCCCCCCCCAATGAGTACAGCTATTTCCTCTGATCCCCTCATCCAACGCCCCGACGTACTCGAAAGTCGTCTGAAGGAAATTCCCCAAGATCCCGGCGTGTATTTTATGCGCGATCGCCGGGGGGACGTTTTATATATCGGTAAAGCTAAACGCTTACGAACGCGGGTACGATCATATTTTCGGGAGTCCCAGCCTCATAGTCCCCGTATTGCCTTGATGGTGCAGCAGGTCAGTGACATTGAATTTATTGTTACCGATACCGAAGTGGAAGCCCTGGCCTTAGAAGCGAATTTAATTAAACAACATCAACCCCATTTCAATGTTTTACTCAAAGACGATAAAAAATATCCCTATGTTTGCATCACGTGGTCGGAGGATTATCCCCGCATTTTTATTACCCGCAAACGGCGTTTAAATAACAAAAAAGACCGTTATTATGGTCCCTATGTTGATAGTTTTAGCCTGCGCCAAACGTTAAAGTTAGTCCAGCGTATTTTTCCTCTGCGCCAACGGCGTAAACCCCTCTTTAAAGACCGTCCTTGTTTGAATTACGATATTGGTCGCTGTCCGGGGGTGTGTCAGCAATTAATTACCCCAGAAGCCTATCACCAAACCCTACAAAAAGTGGCCATGGTTTTTCAGGGTCGCAGCCAAGAATTAAGCCAGATTTTAGAACAGCAAATGAATGAAGCAGCGGAGGCGCTACGCTTTGAACAAGCGGCGCTGATCCGTGATCAAATGGCGGCATTGGGCAAGCTGAATGCGGATCAAAAAGTGTCTCTCCCCCAGGATACAATTTCCAGGGATGCGATCGCCGTTGCCAGTGATGGTCAATTGAGTGCGATCCAACTCTTTCAAATTCGAGCGGGGAGATTAGTGGGAAGACTCGGTTTTTTTGCCGATGGTATAACATCAGATGTCGAAAAAGGAGAAGTTCTACAACGGGTTTTGGAGCACCATTACCAACAGGTTGATGCGGTGGAAATTCCCAGCGAAATTCTATTACCCTGTGCCTTACCCGATGGGGAGTTATTAAGGGAATGGTTGGGGCAACAACGGGGGCGGAAAGTGACGTTAACCCTGCCCCAACGCCAGGGAAAGGCTGAATTACTAGAAATGGTGGAACGCAATGCCAATTATGAATTGGAACGACTACAACGCCAAGCGGAAAAAACGTTAAATTCCTTAGAAGATTTAGCCGAAATTTTAGCTTTAACCGACTTACCCAAACGCATTGAAGGTTATGATATTTCCCATTTTCAAGGCTCCAACGCAGTGGGTTCCCAGGTAGTGTTTCTGGATGGGCTGCCCGCTCCCCAACATTACCGCCATTACAAAATCCAAAATCCTGATATTAAAGCCGGCCATTCCGATGACTTTGCCAGTTTAGCGGAGGTGATTCGCCGCCGTTTTCGTCGCCACGCCCAGGGGGAAGGCGATCCGCAAGATTTCCCCGATTTGATCATGATTGATGGTGGTAAAGGACAATTATCCTCCGTGGTGGCGGTATTAGAGGACATGGGGTTATTGGAAAAACTAACGGTGTTGAGTTTAGCCAAACAACGGGAAGAAATTTTTCTGCCAGGGGAATCCCAACCCCTAGTCACTGATGCTGAACAGCCAGGGGTGCAATTATTGCGCCGTTTACGGGATGAAGCCCACCGCTTTGCCGTCAGTTTCCACCGGCAACAACGTCTCAGCCAAAGTCGGCGATCGCGCCTGGAAGAAATTCCGGGGTTAGGCTTTGCCCGCCAAAAACAACTCCTCGCCCATTTTCGTTCCCTAGACTATATCCGGGATGCCTCTTTGAGTGATCTACAAGCCGTTCCCGGCATTGGCCCCCACCTAGCCCAGTCAATCTATACCTATTTCCACCCCAATGGGTAATTCTCCGGCGATCGCGCAGAGATCCGTACTTCGACCTTGATCAGTGACCGCTATGCGGTGCGCCTTTTACCTGCTGCATCCGCTAAAACTACTGACCCGCTTGTAAGTGGGACCACGCTTTATCCTCCTCAGTCCTTAACCAATCCTCTGCCAAACTGACTTCGCTCAACAGGGCAGTTTCAGGGACAGACATCATAGGCAGATCCTCCACTATTGTGACGATCGCCCTTTTAGAGCCGGAAAGTTGTATGGGTTCGAGCAAACGGACGTTACCTTCGGCATCAATGACAGCTTCAACGGATTGAACCATAACTTAAATTACTTGGTATTGATGATGATTTGCTGATTCTACCCTGCGCCCTCATTATCCCCTCCCGCCTAGAAAGATAGCCAATTGTTTCTGAGAGGCGTTAACATAAGTTAACAACTGTTGATGATCTGCGGATTTACCCTAAATAATCTGTCAGACATTTTTAAAAATTCACTCACTACTTGGAGCGTTCTAGCGTGAGCAAAAATAATAAAAAATGGCGTAATGCGGGTTTATATGCCCTTTTGTTAATCGTCGTATTAGCTTTAGCATCAGCCTTTTTTGACCGCCAACCCCAGACCAGGGAAACCCTGACCTATAGCGACTTCGTGAATCGGGTCGAAAGCAATCAAATTGATCGGGTTAACCTCAGTGCCGACAGAACTCAGGCCCAAGTTCCCAATCCCAACGGTGGAGCACCTTATCTGGTCAACCTCCCCAATGATCCTGATCTGATCAACATCTTGACCCAGCATAACGTCGATATTGCGGTTCAACCCCAGAGCGACGAAGGCTTTTGGTTCCGCATCGCTAGCACCCTATTCTTACCGGTTTTGTTGCTGGTTGGCATCTTCCTATTATTTCGCCGCGCCCAGAACGGCCCAGGTTCCCAGGCGATGAACTTTGGTAAATCCAAAGCGCGGGTGCAAATGGAGCCCCAAACCCAAGTCACCTTTGGCGATGTGGCTGGTATTGAGCAAGCCAAACTGGAACTAACCGAAGTGGTTGACTTTTTGAAAAATGCTGACCGCTTCACCGAACTCGGTGCCAAAATTCCCAAAGGGGTTCTCCTCGTCGGTCCCCCCGGAACCGGTAAAACCCTCTTAGCGAAAGCCGTTGCCGGGGAAGCTGGTGTGCCCTTCTTTTCCATCTCCGGTTCGGAATTCGTGGAAATGTTTGTCGGGGTGGGTGCCTCCCGGGTCCGGGACTTGTTTGAACAAGCCAAGGCCAATGCCCCTTGTATTGTCTTCATCGATGAGATTGATGCGGTAGGCCGTCAACGGGGCGCGGGCCTCGGAGGCGGTAATGATGAGCGGGAACAAACCCTCAACCAATTGCTAACGGAAATGGATGGGTTTGAGGGTAACACCGGCATTATTATTGTGGCTGCCACCAACCGCCCTGATGTGTTGGATTCCGCGTTAATGCGTCCCGGTCGTTTCGATCGCCAAGTGGTGGTTGATCGCCCCGATTATGCTGGTCGTCGGGAAATCTTGAATGTCCATGCCCGGGGCAAAACCCTCTCCCAGGATGTGGATCTCGATAAAATCGCCCGTCGTACCCCTGGTTTCACTGGCGCAGATTTATCCAACTTATTGAATGAAGCAGCTATCCTAGCGGCCCGTCGCAACTTGACCGAAATTTCCATGGATGAAGTCAACGACGCCATTGATCGCGTTCTCGCGGGGCCTGAGAAGAAAAATCGGGTGATGAGCGAAAAACGTAAAACCCTGGTGGCTTATCACGAAGCCGGTCACGCCCTGGTGGGTGCGTTAATGCCTGACTATGACCCCGTCCAAAAAATTAGCATTATTCCCCGGGGTCGGGCCGGTGGCTTAACCTGGTTTACCCCCAGCGAAGACCGCATGGAGTCTGGCTTATATTCCCGCTCCTATCTCCAAAACCAAATGGCCGTGGCCCTAGGGGGCCGGATTGCCGAGGAAATTATTTTCGGTGAAGAAGAAGTGACCACCGGGGCGTCCAATGACCTCCAACAGGTGGCCCGCGTTGCCCGACAAATGGTAACCCGTTTCGGTATGAGCGATCGCCTGGGCCCCGTTGCATTAGGTCGTCAAGGCGGTAACGTCTTCCTCGGTCGGGATATTGCCTCTGATCGGGACTTCTCCGATGAAACCGCAGCGGCGATCGATGCCGAGGTGAGCCAATTAGTTGACCAAGCTTACCAACGGGCTAAACAGGTCTTGGTAGAAAATCGGTCGGTACTAGATCAAGTAGCAGAAATGTTGGTGGAGAAAGAAACCGTCGATGCCGAGGAACTGCAAACCATCCTAGCCCGCAACAATGCAAAGTTAGCCGCTTTGGTTTAACCAATAACCAAAAGTTGTCTTCAATTGTCCTATTTAGGGAACATCCCTCCGACTTGTTCGGGGGGCTTTTTCTTATCTCAAATACGCTGGTCAAAACTACCCACTTTATTGGGGCGGTTCTAGCCAGGATACTTTTAGGGCAATAAATTAAGCATGGTCAAAATTTTGTCCTTTTCACCATTTCCCACCCATCGGCCTACTTTTCAAGCACGTTCTAACTCAAGATTCTTTGGGATGACCCTTTCTGGGCGACTGCGGAATCACCACTTGCGTGTTTTTACAGAAAAAAATTAAGCTACAGCGGGAAATTCCGTAGAACGCCGCTAGTATAATCCAACACGGACAGTCAAAATCAAAGAATGTGTAAGGGTTGGAAAAGACGCAAACACCGTATATCTACGGAAATAGCTTGGGGTTTGTGACGAAATTAATTCCCTTTTCCTGTCCAAAGTTGCTGTGGAACGTTGACTATGACTGCTTCTTATTCTCCGATTCGCTGTTTAGAGTTACTGTCTCGCTATGCTTATCAACCGAGTATTGCCCTCCGCAATGAGTTGGCCAAGATGAATACGGGGTTAGTGCGCCGGGTAGCACACCAGTTAAGCCGTCAATGTATGGAACCCTATGAAGATTTGGAGCAGGTAGGCTTTTTGGGACTAATTCGGGCGATTGAACGGTTTGATCCAAAACAAGGAACGGCCTTTAGTTCTTTTGCAATTCCTTATATTCGAGGGGAAATGTTGCATTATTTACGGGATAAGTCTTCCGTTTTGAGAGTTCCCCGCCGGTGGCAAGAATTGTATAGCAAGGGAAAATCCGTTTCTAAACAGTTAACCCGTCAACTGGGTCGATCGCCGACGGCGAGGGAGGTGGCTAGTGCTTTGAATATTTCCATTGCTGAATGGCAGGAATGTACGGGCATTTTCCAACAACGATTTGTGGTCAGCCTTGATACGGCGATCGCCAACCACGAGCATCACAGCCTGACGTTTTTGGAAACCCTCACCGATGAACGTTTGGTCATCAAACAACTCCAATCAGAAGAAGCCATGGCCTTACAAGGGGCAATCCGGCAACTCGAACCCAAAACCCAAGCGGCCATCCGCTCAGTTTATTTAGAGCGTTTACCCCGCAAGGAAGTGGCTAAGGCGATCGGCATTAGTCCCATGACCGTTACCCGTCGCATCCAAAAAGGTCTCAAGGAATTGGAAGTACTATTGCAGGATGCCGCCGCTTAGGACTTTAGGAGTCAATGGCTGGGGGACTGGCACAAACACCGACAAGGCTTTAGGGATCACCGTAAATTGCGCTGGAGTTTGTACTGTAATTTCCCCATCGGTATTAATTTTGCGCGGACGACTGGTGGTAATCTCAATGCTGTCGGCGGCTAGGGTTCTTACCCAGGGCAATAAGTCCTGTTCCCCCCTCGGTAGGTGGGTGATTAAATGAAACATTTGCCACCAATGTTGGATTTCTAAACTATAAAGATCAAGACGGTTATCATCAATGGTCGCATCCTTGGCGATCGCCATTCCCCCGCCGTAATACCGGCCATTACCCACCGCAATTTGTAGGGTTTTGACCCGTTGGGAGATGCCATTTTGGGTAATCGTGGCGTGGAACAAACGGGTTTGTCCCAGGGCTTTAAGGGCGGTAATGGCATAGGCGAAGACCCCCCAGCGGCGCTTTACCCCTTTGGTTAACTTAGTCGTAATTTCAACGCTCAACCCTAAACTGGCCACATTAAAAAAATATTGCCCATTGACACAGCCTAAGTCGATCGCCTGGTGGTGTCCTTGGCTAATCACCTGACAGGCCTGGGGAATTGTATTGGGTAAATTGAGGGTCCGGGCTAGATCATTGGCCGTTCCCATCGGTAAAATCCCCAACGGCAACTGGGATTCCACCAGTGTATTGACCACCGCATTGAGGGTGCCATCGCCGCCCCCCACAATCACCATATCCACCGAATTGGCATAGAACTGGATATATTCCGCCAAGGATTGGTTCAGCTTAGTCGGCACCGTAATCAACTCAAAGCCCAAATCATCTAGACAGTCCACCGCCTGGGCAAAACCATTTTTACCCTTGCGAGCATGACGATTAATAATTAGTAAAGCCCGTTTACGCATAGGAATTAAGCCTTGGTGAGGCCAGGAGGTTAGTGGCGAAACAAAGAAGCAATGATACAGCGGTTACGGCATCCGAGTGGCACAGTAAATCCCTTATAGAATGGGAATTACAGCCGTTTTTTGTGTGCCAAGTTGATCCAGAATCCGCTGTAACCGCTGGCTCCATCCCCATCGTACTGGCATCATTTTTCCCCCCTAAAAAGCAAAACACAAACACGGGCTGTGCTAGTATCGAAGGCATAAATTTTTGCAACATAACTTATTAACAGTCAGAGTTTCCTGGCTGGCTGGGTGTTTAGGAGTGACAACAGCATCATGACGAGCCATCAGCTCAATGGGCAACGGAGTTATCTCAAGCCGATCCGCATCGGGGTAATTGGGGTAGGCAATATGGGACAACATCATACCCGCATTCTCAGCTTAATGAAGGACGTGGAATTTGTGGGAATTGCCGATGTCAACGTCGAGCGGGGGCTAGATACGGCCAGTAAATATCGAGTTCATTTTTTTGAAAATTATCAGGAAATGTTACCCCATGTGGATGCCGTCTGTGTAGCAGTGCCGACCCGTCTCCACCATGACGTAGGGATGAATTGCTTACAACATTCTGTCCACACCCTCATCGAAAAGCCGATCGCCGCCAGCATTGCCGAAGCCGAATCCCTGGTTAACGCCGCCGCCGATGCCAATTGTATTTTGCAAGTGGGCCATATTGAACGGTTTAATCCCGCTTTTTTGGAATTAACAAAAATCCTCAAAACCGAGGAATTATTGGCGATCGAAGCCCATCGCATGAGTCCCTATTCCCAGCGAGCCAATGATGTCTCCGTGGTCTTAGACTTGATGATCCACGACATTGACTTGTTATTGGAACTTGTCGGCGCCCCGGTGGTAAAACTGTCGGCCAGCGGCAGTCGGGCCTCGGGATCGGGCTATCTAGATTACGTCACCGCCACCCTAGGCTTTGCCTCGGGCATCGTGGCGACCTTAACCGCCAGTAAAGTCACCCATCGTAAAATCCGCAACATTGCCGCCCACTGCAAAAGTTCCTTAACCGAAGCAGACTTCCTTAACAACGAGATTTTAATTCACCGTCAAACCACCGCCAACTGGAGCGCTGACTACGGACAAGTCCTCTATCGCCAAGACGGACTGATCGAAAAAGTCTACACCAGCAATATTGAGCCACTCCATGCCGAACTAGAACACTTTATCAACTGTGTTAGAGGCGGCGATCAGCCCTCAGTGGGGGGGGAACAAGCCCTTAAAGCGTTGCGATTGGCCAGCTTAATCGAGCAGATGGCCCTCGATGGTCAAGTGTGGGATCACGCCGAAATGTCAGCGGAATACCAAAATGCCACCTTAACCCTAAGCAGTGGCATCTAGGCTAAGGGGCGAAACCCTGATTGTCAAAGACGCACGAACAGGGTAAGCTCTAGGGCGACAAACTCTTGTTTACAAAAACTATCAAACCTTTTATGAAACAGCGTGGTGTAACGATTTGGTTAACCGGATTAAGTGGTGCGGGAAAAACAACCATCACCGAAGCCCTACAAAAAAAGTTGACCGACGGTGGTTATAGCCTAGAAGTGCTAGATGGCGACGTCGTACGAACCAATTTAACTAAAGGTTTAGGATTTAGCAAAGAAGACCGAGATACCAATATCCGGCGCATTGGTTTTGTTGCTCATCTCCTTACCCGCCATGGTGTTATCGTTCTGGTGTCGGCTATTTCTCCCTATCGGGCAATCCGCGAAGAGGTAAAACAAACCATCGGTGATTTTCTAGAAGTATTTGTCAATGCTCCATTGAATGTTTGTGAGGGTCGTGACGTTAAAGGTCTCTATGCCAAAGCCCGGAATGGCGAAATCAAAGGCTTCACTGGCATTGACGATCCCTATGAACCCCCTAGCAATCCTGAAGTGGAATGTCGCACGGATTTAGAAGAGCTAGATGAAAGCGTTAACAAAATCTGGCAAAAGCTAGTGGAGTTAGGCTATATCGAAGGCTAAAACATGGCCAAGATTGCATTGAATCCCTCTATTTAGGGGGATTTTTGGGTAAAAATTAAGAATAAGTGATGAAATAACAGTAGAGCAAATTAGAGAGAATCCATACCTTCAATATTTTATTGGGCTAACAAAGTATCAAAAAGAAGCTCCCTTTGACGCCTCAATGATGGTATGTTTCAGAAAAAGAATAAAAATGAAGCTTCCTTGCTACTTGCAGTGGAGAGGCTTCATTAAAAAACATTTGATATTGACTTTCTATCTCGCAATTTTTAAGTCACTGATCCCCTACTTCAACTTGTCAAACATCTTTTAGGACTTTTTAGGGCTAGATCTTAATTTTGAGAGATATTGCAAACCTTTATTCCGCAAAGGCTTTGGAGATTTGAATGAAAGTCTTACTTCCCTGAACAGTTACAACAAAAACAGCTAAAAGGTTAAATTTCGCCGCGAATTTCTTCGACGACGCCGTCGCGTAGGACTAATTCCACATTCATTTTTTGAACGAGATTATCTCCGGCTTGAATCCTAAAAAAGCTTTCCATTTGTCCTTGAATAACCTCTTGATTAAGCTCCAGTAATTGAACCTGTTGCATTTGTTGTAATGCTTGGTTTTTTTGCTCTAGGATTTCGCTTTTTTTCTGGTTAACCTGGATTTGAATATTGTCAATTTGTTGGTTCACACTGGGGGGCAGAGGAACAATGCTCTGTTTTTGAATTTCGGCGATCGCCCGTTGGCCCTGGGCTTCCAGTTGTTGAATTTGGCCATCCATTTGACCGACTTGGGCTTGGAGTTGTTGCTGCATTTCCTCTTTCCACCGGGGGGTGACAATCACCTTGAGGGAGATAGGGCGCTTTAGCAGAAGGGTGTTGTTCGTGTCATCCATAGCAATTAATTCGAGTGAGTTTACTAAAAGGGCAACCCTGGGAATATGTTTAAAAAGTTTTAGGCAAGGTAACGAACCATGGTGTTAATCACGGCAATGTACAACATTGTCTCACTAGTGGTGGGTAAATATTCATAGTCTTTGCTTAAACCCACATTTCGCAGGTTGCCACCATGGATAGCACAGTTGATTTAAACCATACATTGAATAGTGCGATAGCTCTTATTTACGCTCTGCCTGCTGCGTATTTATTTATACTGCTAGACTCCATGTGGCGTGTGCGGAATGTAGGCTCAAAGTTCTGCACATAGTAAATTTAATGTGCTTTCAAACAAAACAGCTATCTTTGTCCCCTAACTTGCTGGCATTTTAGCACCAGTAGGTTAAGGGGGTATGGGTTTCTGGTATTCTTTCAGGTCAATAGGTAGCATAAGGTATTTTTACTATCTATAGCTGTAGCCTTTATTTGACAAACAACTCAAGCCTTGACACCCTTGTATGACATCAGAATCCCATAGCTTGTCATTTCAATATAAAATTACTGAGAAAAAGTGCCAATTAACGTTTCCACCCGCTCCTTAATTTGACCCCGGACTTCCCGAAATACCTCTAGGGATTTACCGTCAGGATCTTCCAATTGCCAATCTTCAAATACGTCTTGCATGACCCATTCCGACGGCAGGTTGACCCCGCAACCACACAAGGAAATGACTGCGTCATAATCTTCAGCCTTGAAATTCTCAATGGGATCAGAAGTTTGATCGGTAATATCAATACCAATTTCCTGCATTACTTCAACAGCGGTAGGATGCACCCGCGAGGATTCTAAACCGCAACTGGTGACGCCAATTTTACCGGCTCCTAGGGTTTTGGCAAAACCTTCTGCCATTTGGGAACGGCAGGAATTACGCTTACACACAAACATCACTTGTTTCATGGTTTTGTCCTGAAAAAATAGGTAATGAAAAATTATTGAAACATTAATCGGAGAAACAGCTAATTACCAGCGTCTTTAGCCTTTCGTTCACTATGGCGATCGGTTAAATAATCCACCTTGTCCCGCAATAGAAGGGTGAATTTATACAATTCCTCCATCACATCCACCACCCGATCGCGGTAGGGCGAATCTTTCATGGTGCCGTCGTCGTTAAATTCCTGATAAGCTTTGGCCACAGAGGATTGATTTGGGATAGTGAACATCCGCATCCAACGACCTAGCAATCTCAAGCTATTAACCGCATTAAATGATTGGGAACCGCCACTAACCTGCATCACCGCTAAGGTTTTGCCTTGGGTGGGACGGACAGAGCCAATATTTAAGGGAATCCAATCGATCTGGTTTTTGAGAATGCCGGTCACGTTACCGTGCATTTCCGGGGAAGACCAGACTTGGCCCTCTGACCATTGGCTGAGTTCGAGTAATTCTTGGACTTTGGCATGGCTATCGGGTACTTGACCCCGCAACGGCAACTCGTGGGGATGGAAAAATTTCACCTCGGCTCCCATAGCGGTAATAATGCGGGCTGCTTCTTCCGCGAGTAAACGACTGTAGGAGCGCTCCCGCAGGGAACCGTATAGAAAGAGGATGCGGGGGGGATGATCAAAGTTTGGCGTTTCCATTGTTATTGACAGTTATTGACACCCTAAATCGGCATTAACACAGCGGGGATCAAGCAAGGTCGCTTTTTCGGGGTCGCGGGGAAACCAAAAGGCCGTTTTTTTGCAGATTTCCACCAGCATTAACATCACCGGCACTTCAATTAAAACCCCGACTACTGTGGCTAAGGCCGCGCCGGAATTTAAACCGAATAACATCACCGCCGTGGCGATCGCCACTTCAAAATGATTACTGGCTCCAATTAAGGCAGCGGGGGCCGCATCTTCGTAGAAAAGATTAAGCTTTAAGCCCAGGACATAGGTAATTAAAAAGATAAAGTTGGTTTGGATAAATAGGGGCACCGCAATCAAAACAATATGCAGCGGATTATTAACAATCAATTCCCCTTTGAAGGCAAACAGTAAAATTAGGGTTAACAACAAAGCAACAATGGAAAGGGGGCCAAGATAATGCAGAAATTGGGTTTCAAACCACTGTTTACCTTTGTTTTTCAAAATCCAGTAGCGGCTATAAATCCCGGCAGCTAAGGGTAAACCGACATAAATTAGAACTGATAAAACGATGGTCTGCCAAGGCACCGTCAAGTTATTAGCCGATAGCAACCATTTCCCCAACGGCGCATACAAAAACAACATTGCCAACGAGTTAACCGCCACCATCACTAACGTATGACCCTGATTGCTGTAGGAAAGATAACCCCACATCAACACCATGGCCGTGCAAGGGGCAATGCCCAACAGAATACAACCGGCAATGTAGGAATTTCCCAGGGTCACTTCCACCCCGCGAATCATTTCCGTACTGTTTAGCAGGGGGGCAAATAAATAACCCAGGAAGAACTGGGCAAAGGCCACCATGGTAAAGGGTTTGATCAGCCAATTGACCACCAGGGTTAAGATCACGGGCTTAGGCGCTTTGACTGCTTTCACTGCCTGGGAAAAGTCGATTTTCACCATGATCGGATACATCATGAAAAACAGGCAGATGGCAATGGGAATGGAGACGTTGTAGACGCTCATACTGTCCAACGTCTCGGCGATCGCCGGAAAAAAGCGACCCAGAGCAATGCCTGCCACAATGCACAATGCCACCCAGAGGGTAAGGTACTTTTCAAACAGGTTGAGGGTTCCCCCCGCCTTCACGGCTTTGGGATTGACATGACTAACCATAAAAACCCATCAAAAAAACTTGATGGGTTAATCGTAAATCAAAAAAAATTGATTTGTCAATTTTATTCAAACTTGGCCTGTTGCCGTAGCAGTTCAGGAATGGTTAAATCCACTAC
>JBJOGT010000236.1:0-3334 GCA_046048115.1 Cyanobacteriota bacterium
GGATTGATGTTCAAGGTTTAGGCACAGAATCGGTTTTAAGGGAATTGGGTATTCTATTTCATTTACCCTTATTGTTATTAGAAGATGTGGTTAATGTCCCCCAGCGTCCGAAGGTAGAATACCATGATCAATTTTTATTAATTATCACCCAAATGGTCATGCTACGGCCTAAACGGGGATTTTATTGCGAACAAATAAGTTTTATTCTGCATCATAATTATCTCATTACTATCCAGGAAGAAACCCAACGAGATCCCTTTGATCCCATCCGTCAACGGATCGACAAAAATATTGGCCAAATTCGACATGCTGGGGCAGATTATCTCTGCTATGCGCTGATTGATGCCATTGTTGATAATTACTTCCCTGTGTTGGAATCCTACGGCGATCGCCTAGAAGATTTAGAAGATATTGCCGTTACGAATCCCACCGAAGACACCCTCAACTCAATCTATGATATCCGACGGGAATTGCTCAGCCTAAGACGTAATATTTGGCCAAAACGGGAAATTTTCAATACCCTCCTGCGAGATGGCAATCCTTATATTACCCCTGAAACATTAAATTATTTTCGAGATTGCTACGACCACACCATTCAAATCATTGACGTGATTGAAACCTATCGAGAAATTGCTTCTAGCTTGATGGATGTCTATTTATCGGCCATGAGCAATAAACTAAATGAAGTGATGAAAACCTTAACAATTATTTCTACAATTTTCATTCCCCTCACATTTATCGCGGGTATTTATGGTATGAACTTTAACCCCGATAGATCGCCATTTAATATGCCGGAATTAGAATGGTATTGGGGCTATTTTATCTGTTTGGGCATGATGATTATAATCACCCTCATTCAACTCTATTTATTTAAGCGTCGAGGCTGGTTTAAGCGGATAGCACCCCGGAAAATCCCTGGAAAAGCATAGGCTAACGATGAGGCATAATAAAGGAAAAATATCGTTCGCTGAAACAACCTCAGGCGAAAACCACCGTCCGATTACCATAAACTAACACCCGATCTTGTAAATGTAACCGCACGGCTCGCGCAAGAACAATTCGTTCCAAATCTCGCCCTTTACGAATTAAATCGGCAACGCTATCCCGGTGACTGACCCGTACTACATCCTGTTCAATGATCGGCCCCTCATCTAATTCTGCTGTAGCATAATGGGCCGTTGCGCCGATAATTTTCACCCCCCGGTCATGGGCACGATGGTAGGGATTGGCTCCAGGAAATGCCGGTAAAAAAGAGTGGTGAATGTTAATAATTCGGGGAAACTGTTGAATAAAGTCCGGGGTTAAAATTTGCAGATATTTGGCTAAAACAACAAGGTCAATTTTGTATGTTTTCAGTAAGGCTAATTCTGACTGTTCCTGTTCAGCTTTATTGCTCTTAGTGATGGGAAAATGATAAAAATCAATGCCAAATTGATCGGCGATCGCCTTTAAATCCCCATGATTACTGATAATGAGGGGAATTTGACAGGGCAATTCATTGGATCGCCAACGCCAGAGTAAATCCAGTAAACAATGATCCTGTTTAGAAACCCAGAGGGCCAGGCGGGGAATCTGGTCAGAAAAGTGAATTTGCCAATCCGCTTGTAAGTTGAGCGCGAGGTCAGTCCAAGCCGTTAATAAGTCAACACGGGACAGTTGAAAATTGGTTAACTGCCATTCCACCCGATTCAAAAATAAATCCGATGAAAAATCCGTATGTTGATCAGCGTGGATAATGTTGCCTTGGTACTTATAAATGAATTGGGCAATTTTGGCCACAATGCCTGGTTGATCCGGACAGGAGACCAGAAGGGTTGCCGTTAGGTCTTGCATCGGTGCTGGGATTGAATGCTTATTTTCTTGACTCAATTTACTGTATATTTCCGTTTTGTTTGTGCTTTTATGGATAGGGAAAAAATTTCAATCGCTTCAAAAAATTGCTTGCTTGGGGTGTTACCGGAGTCAGAAACCGCTACCATCAACTTAACGAAACTTTATATAGAAACGTAAATTACGGTATGTCAACGGCTTGGCTAATTGCAATGGGGTTGTCGGTGGGATCGGTGCTATGGGTGGAATTGGTGCGGGATAGCTACCATGCCCTAGCCCATGTTTGGACGCCCCTTTATCGTCTCCATGCCTGGCATCATCGGGTGTTTCGCCCGGATTTGTCGGTGGTGAGTACGGAAATCTATCAAAAGGCCCATTGGTATAATGATCTGCCGGAGTCGTTGGTGATGCTCAGTTTTGGGCTGATTTTGCCGTTGATCATGGTGCTGTGGCAGGGGAGTTGGTCGTTAGCTTTAGCGGCTAGCTTGGGAATAATTTATACCCTTTCCTTTCTCATTGCGGCGATCGCCAGGGGATTGGGGGTTCCCAATGCCGATGAAATTACGGATTTAACCCATCGACCTGGGCCATTTTTAGCCCCACCGACCCCTTGGCGTGTCAATCGAACTTATCATTGGCGGCATCATTTTGATAGCCAAAATGCCTACTTTTGTGGCACGTTAACCTTGGTAGATAAACTGTTGGGGACGGCATTGGCATTGAAAGGGAAAAAGATTGCAGTAACAGGGGCTTCGGGGAGTTTGGGCATGGCTTTGCTCTCGGAGTTACATCAGCACGGTGCTAAGGTAATTGCCTTAACTTCCGGCGATCGCCCGTTGGCATTAACGATAGATAATCAAACCATTGCAGTACGAACTGAACGCTGGGCAGTGGGCCAAGAGAAACAGTTATTGGCCTTATTTGCAGAAATTGATATTTTGGTCATTAACCATGGGGTGAACGTTCATCAACAACGAACGGCGATCGCCATTGAACAAGCCTATGAGGTCAATACCTTTTCTGCCTGGCGGATGTTGGAACTGTTTTTGCAAACGGTGAAAACCAACAAAGACGTGGCTACCAAAGAAGTGTGGATTAATACCTCGGAAGCAGAAGTCAACCCCGCCTTTAGTCCTCTCTATGAGTTAAGCAAACGGGCATTGGGAGATTTGATCACCATGCGCCGCCTAGATGCACCCTGCGTGATTCGCAAGCTAATTTTGGGACCCTTCAAAAGTAACTTAAATCCGGTGGGAATTTTGTCTGCACCTTGGGTGGCCAAGGAAATCGTTAAAGCCGCCCGTCGAGACACCCGCAATATTATCGTCACTATCAATCCCCTGACTTGGATCAATTTTCCTGTCAAGGAATTTATGGTTTCTAGTTACTATCGCCTTTTTACCCGACGTTAACCCAATTCAAAACATAATGTTTAGTTTCTCTAAGGGTACTAAAGACGGTGAAAAAATATGTAGTCGGAAGGGATGGGTGACGGAACGCTTTC
>JBJOGT010000237.1:0-3516 GCA_046048115.1 Cyanobacteriota bacterium
AACCCGCCCATAATATAGTTCCTTTGACTTGACAAAGGATGGGGGGGAATTGTTCCTCGACCCGATCGCCATTTGGGGTCAGAATGGTTAGGGAACCTGTTTCGCACCTGTTTGTCGTCAACGTACAAGATTATGGATGCTAAGACTGAATTGTTAGAGGCGATCGCCGGTAAAAATCGTGGCTTATTGGTTTCTGATCAAGACCGGGTCACGATCCTGGTTGCTGTGGAGAAATTAGAGGATCATAATCCCCATCCCCATCCTCTGCGTGAAAAAGACTTATTGGACGGGAATTGGCGATTACTCTATACCAGCAGTCGCAGTATTTTAAGCCTAGACCGATTTCCCTTAGTTCAACTGGGACAAATTTATCAATGCTTGGACGTGGCCCAGGGTCGGGTGGTTAATCTGGCGGAGATTGAAGGCATTCCCTTCCTAGAGGGGTTAGTGGCGGTGGTGGCATCGTTTAAGGGGGTGTCTGATAAGCGCATTGAAGTCAAGTTTGAGCGTTCCATTGCCGGGTTACAGCGTTTGCTCAATTACCGGTCCCCATTGCAGTTTGTGCAGCAAGTGGCCATGGGTAAACGGTTTTTGCCGGTGGATTTCCCCCTCCCGAGTCGTAACGGCAGTGCGGCTTGGTTAGAAACGACCTATTTGGATGAGGATTTACGCATTAGCCGGGGCAACGAAGGCAATGTGTTTGTGCTGAGTAAAGCGTGATTGTTTCCTTGGGAAACAATTTTGGCGAAAGAACAATCTGCTATCTTAACTAGTGAAGAAATATTAAGTACCCCGTATTGCCTGTTGCTATGCAAACCCCAACCCCAATTAAACCCCTAACCTCTGACCACCAGATCATCCTGGAGAAGTTAACCCAGGCGATCGCCGCTAGTCGAGACTTTTTGTTAGGGGAACAGTCCCCTGGGGGGTATTGGGTGTCGGAATTGGAATCCAACGTCACCATAACGGCGGAAATTCTCATTCTCTACAAAATTTGGGGGATTGCGGATCAGTTCCCGTTAGCAAAAATGCAAACCTATCTGTGGCAACAGCAACGGGAGCACGGCGGTTGGGAACTGTATTACGGTGACGGCGGAGAACTGAGTACCAGCATTGAAGCCTATACCGCGTTACGGATTTTAGGGGTTCCAGCCGATGACCCCAGACTAGTCAAAGCCAAAACCTTTATCCTCGGCAAGGGGGGGATCAGCAAAGCCCGGATTTTCACCAAAATGCACTTGGCCTTAATTGGTTGCTATGACTGGCGCGGCGCACCGTCCATTCCCCCCTGGATCATGTTGTTGCCGGACTGGTTTCCCTTCACCATTTATGAAATGTCCAGTTGGGCTCGGTCTAGTACGGTTCCTTTGATCATTGTCTGTGATCAAAAGCCGGTGTATGACATTGCCAACGGCTTGCGGGTGGATGAATTGTACGCGGAAGGGGTGGATAACGTTAAATATGAATTGCCCAAAAGTGGCACCCTCTGGGACGCCTTTGTGGGGTTAGACCACGTTTTCAAATTCCAAGAAAGTAACCATCTGGTTCCCTTCCGACAAAAAGGGTTAGACGTCGCCGAAAAATGGATTTTAGAACGGCAAGAGGTGAGCGGTGATTGGGGAGGCATTATTCCCGCCATGCTCAATTCCCTTTTGGCGTTGAAGGTGTTGGGCTACGATCGCCATGATCCCTATGTGCAAAGGGGCTTAACGGCGATCGCCAATTTTGGCATTGAAACCGAGGCCACCTATTGTGTGCAAGCCTGTGTGTCCCCCATTTGGGATACGGCCTGGATGGTGCGGGCTTTAGCAGAAGCGGGGCTAGCCAAAGATGATCCAGCGTTGGTAAAAGCGGGAGAATGGTTACTGGATAAACAAATTCTGACCTACGGCGATTGGCAGGTGAAAAATCCCCAGGGTAAACCGGGGGCCTGGGCGTTTGAGTTTGACAATAACTTCTATCCCGACATTGATGATTCCTCCGTGGTGATGATGGCCCTCAAGGGCATTACCCTGCCAGATGAAAACCGTAAATGGGCCGCCATTGATCGCTCACTCAACTGGATTGCCACCATGCAATGCAAAACCGGGGGCTGGGCCGCCTTTGACATTGACAATGATCAGGATTGGCTCAATCAGTTACCCTACGGCGATTTGAAGGCCATGATCGACCCCAGCACCGCCGATATTACGGCCCGGGTGATTGAAATGTTGGGGGTCTGTGGCTTAACCATGGATCAGCAACGGGTGGAACAGGGATTGGCTTATTTATGCCAAGAACAAGAGGGCGACGGCAGTTGGTTTGGTCGTTGGGGGGTTAACTACTTATATGGCACCAGTGGGGCGTTATCCGCCTTAGCAGTGTACGATCCCCAACGGTTTAAGCCCCAAATTGAAACGGCGATCGCCTGGGTATTGAGTTGCCAAAACCCTGATGGGGGTTGGGGGGAAACCTGTGAAAGTTACAAAGATGTGCGGTTAAAGGGCAAAGGAAATAGTACTCCGTCCCAAACGGCCTGGGCGTTAATTGGACTCATTGACGCTGTTCAAGCCTTACCAGAGTTGGGGCAAAATAAAGACATCCCAACGGCGATCGTCAAGGGCGTTAATTACCTGATTACCCAACAGAACCCCGATGGCAGTTGGAATGAAGTCGAATTTACCGGCACCGGCTTTCCCTGCCATTTTTATATTCGCTACCACTACTATCGCCAATATTTCCCCTTAATTGCCCTAGCGCGGTATCAGTGCCTCAGCATTCTCTTAATTAAGACGATATCTGACAAAAAAGACAACCAAGTGTAAACCGAAGGAAGTACTCGATATACTTTCATAATATTGAAAATCTCACCAGGATCTACAACCTCAATAGAGAAGCTAAGCCATTCACAGATAGTAGATTCACCGCTGGCCGCCAACAAACTAAGTAGAGCAAAACGGCGAGCCTTTCAAGCGAAATATCTCCCAACTGGACAGTGCGAAGTTTGGGATGAAGAAAACGAGGAGGAGTCACGCAAGAAGTTTTTCATTATCAGGTTTGTGCAAAGGGTGAAAAATGGCGGCAAGTAATTTAGGCAAAAGTAGGCCGGATGGACTTTGCGGAAAAATAGTGTGGGCTTGGGCTTGCAGAACAAGTAGGACAATCCGTTGGCTGGAGAATCCATGGGAAGGTAGGGTGCGAAACCATCGGGTAAAATACTGCCAAATCACTTGTGGTAATTCTAAACTGAGAACCTGGAGCAGACCAAGAGCAATGGCATTGAGAGTCACAAAATGTTCAAAAGCTTCGACTTTAGCTAGGGCTTGCTGAAAAAAGCTGAAAAGCTTATACTGCCTGGAATAGGAGCGTATAAGCAGGAGATAAGGTGCAAAGAAAGTGGGAAAAATAGCTCCATTACCGATGGGTGGCAAGTTAAGGTCAGAGGGCAGTAGTCAAGAGGGGCAAAAAGACGATAGGAAAAGGATAGAGTTCTAGCCAGTCTATCAAGCTGATGAGTCACCGATATTCACGAAACCC
>JBJOGT010000238.1:0-5556 GCA_046048115.1 Cyanobacteriota bacterium
GGCATTAGGGCGATCGCCGTCCCGGAAATTAACCCAATCCCCCCGATTCTGAGGGCAAGGGAAATATTCCATTGGCGTTGAAACTGTTGCAGGGTTAAAATGCCCCGGTTCAAGACCACCCCCAAAATGCCGGCCAAAATTCCTAACAATAAATAAAATGGAATCTCCGATGGGGAAAAACCAATGACTAAGTTATTGCCCAGGGGATGGGTCAGGTTTAAATCATTGGCTTGTAGCACTAACGAAGTCACTGCCCCCACAAAGGAGGCGACGATCGCCGTTTCCAGGGTCAAACTCGACACATCCCGCATCAGTTCTTCCACCACAAACAATACCCCGGCGATCGGGGTGGTGAAACCTGCTGCCAATCCCGCTGCGGCCCCGGCGGCAATCATTTGACGACGATGTTCGGGGGAGGTGGGTAATAATCGGCTTAGTTCCGACGCTAGGGCCGCCCCAATATGTACGGTCGGGGCTCGACGCCCTAGGGGGATCCCTCCGCCCAGCACCAGCACCGTGCCCAATAATTTCACGATTGCGACCCGCCAATTGAGGGGAATGGGAAACCGAGCCAACGCCGCTTTGACCTGGGGAATGCCACCGCCCCCAGCGGGTTTAGAGAATTGTTCGATTAACGCCCCGGCCAGGCTGCCCAACACCAGACCAAAGAGGGGTAAAACCCAAATGGCGCCGTAGGTATCCGCTAAACTTAAGCGACTTGATCCCAGCCAATTGACCCCTTTTTTGATTGCTAGGGCCGCCAGCGCGGAAAAGAAACCGATAATGCAGGCCTCGGCGATCGCATACCGACTATCAATGGATGTGCGTCCATAATGTCGCGTCTTCAACCAAGAACGTGCCCGCTGCCAATAGGATGACCCAGCCATCAGGATTTGTTGGGGGAAAATAGCAAGAAACTTTTAGGGAGATTATCGCCTTATGGCGATCGGTTTGTTACAATTACAGCGGTCACCACAACCTTTGAAGAGAGCGTCTTTGAGTCAAGTTGTTAATATCCCTACCCTTGATACCTTAGCGCAAGAACTAGCCGCTATTCAGCAAACTGGTTCTAAACGCATTGCCTTGTTAGGGTCTCGCCATGTACCAATCACTCATCAACAGTTAATTGAAATGATGAGCTATGCCTTGGTTTTGGCTGGCAATCACCTGGTAACGTCCGGCGCCACAGGAACAAATTCCGCCGTTATTAAAGGGGCAATGCGAGCCGATCCCAATCTTTTAACGGTAATTTTGCCCCAAAGTTTAGATCGCCAACCCCGAGAATCCCGCGAACAGTTAGAGCAGGTGATTCATCTGGTGGAAAACAGCGAAAATGACAGCCTTGCTCTGGGAGAAGCTAGTGCGATTTGTAACCGAGAAATTATTAATCGGTGTCAGCAACTCATTTGTTTTGCCTTCCACGAAAGCCATACCCTGATGCAGACCTGTCAAGAAGCAGAGGAGCAACGCAAATTAGTGACCCTCTTCTTTTTTGATTAGGTTTGACAGCATCTCCGTTGAATCAAGGAACAGGGATAGCGCAGACCGTTTTGTTTTGTCTTGGTAACAATGGTTAGCCCGCCATGAAATCTCCGTTCCATTGGTCTGATTGGCTAGAGCGTCATTGGGTAACCCCGTCCTATGCTGGGGCGTTGCTGTTGGCTCTGTCCATTGCGTTTTTTGGCGCAGCGACCAACTCCATGGCGGGTTGGCTCTACGTTCTGAGTGGGGTGAGTTTTGCGCTGTTGATCATTTCGGCGATTATTCCAGCGCGATCGCTCCGGCAACTCCAGGTAGAGCGATCGCCGATTCAACCCGTCAGTGCAGGGGATGATCTCACCATTACGGTGACAATCCATAATCCCCACCGGGAACCCCAAACCTTGCTGCAATTATGGGATGTGTTGCCCAGCACCTTAGGGAAACCCCAAGGAACGGCGATCGAGGTCATTGCCCCCCAGGGGGAATATCAATGGCGTTATTTTTATCCGACCTCAAAACGGGGTATTTACCATTGGCAGCGGTTGGAATTACGCACAGGAACGCCCCTGGGTTTATTTTGGTGTCGTCGCTCCCGTACTGTTCCCGCTAAGGCGATCGTCTATCCCCAGGTGTTAAAACTCTTGCAATGCCCGATTGTGGACTCAGTGGGGGCCGAAGATAGCGCCAAAGTCCAGAGCGATCGCCTTTATCAGGCTGCGACAGAGGGCGTTACCAAAACTCTGCGGGCCTATCGGTTTGGTGATCCCACCCGTCTGATTCATTGGCGTAGTAGTGCCCGGTTTGATGAATTCATGGTTAGGGAACTGGAAATTGTGACGGGGGGCCAAGAGGTGGTGATTTGCCTTGATAGTGGGTCTCCCTGGTTAGAGGAACGGTTTGAAGCAGCGGTGATTGCGACGGCCTCGTTATATTTTTATGCCCTACGGGCGCAACTGAATGTGAAATTATGGACGGCGGGAACTGGGTTAGTGTCCGGGGGACGGCAAGTGTTAGAAGCCTTGGCAGCGGTGCAATTAAAAGAACCGGTAACCCATGATCTTCCCCAAAAAATTCCCATGGTCTGGTTAACGGGGGACGCCAATCGACTAGGAGGGCTAGCGCCCCATGATCGCTGGTTTTATTTCACGACTGATGATGATCAAGGCTTATCTTCGCGCATTACGAGTAAAGGTTTAGTGATTAATGAATCTGATGACTTGGGTCAGCAGTTGCAAAAAATGACTTAAAAATTGAAGAATTTGCTCAGCAAGGCTGGCCAATCCTCTCGTTGGGTATCAATTTCCACCACAAAGGGCTGTTCTGACGGGGAAAAATCCTGCCAAGCTGCCTGTTGATCCGTCAAGAGATCAGCCGTGGCATCGGAAATATCATTTTGGCGGTTTTGTAATCGTTTTGCTAAGACATTGAGGGAGGCTTGGCAATGGAAAATGTGGAAGTTTAAGTCTTGATCTTGGGCTAATTGAATAAACGGCGATCGCCATTCAATGCAGTCAAACTTAGCATCTAGAATGACATTAAAGCCTGCCTTACTAACCAGTTTCCCAAAATCAAATAAAGTTTGATAAACCTGTTTGGTCATTGCCGGAGAATATAACCCTTGATCCCCTGTTTGATGTAATTCAATGCCCCCTAGCTGTTTTCGCACCGCATCAGACCGAATCCAAACCGCTGGTAATTGTAGGGCTATCTTCTGGGCAAGGGTACTTTTACCTGATCCTGACAAACCCGACATTAAAATTATCTTTCCTGGTTTTATTTGGCTATATTTCCAGGCTAACTGATAATAATTTTGAGCGGAAATTAAGGCAGTGTGTTTTGCTGCGGAGTTTAAATTTTGATCGTCTAATAAAAAGGACGTAACTTTCGCCCGCACATAGGCTTGACGGCATAAATAAAAGGGTAAAATTTTTAAGCCTTGCCAATCACCGGTTTGTTCCAGATAGGTATTCAAAAATAAATAGGCCCAATCCGAACGACCTTTAGCGTCTAAATCCATCACTGTAAATGCCACATCATACATGACATCAACAAAGCGGAAAGGTTGATTGAATTCGATACGATCAAAAAGTTGGATTTTACCTTGCCAATCACAGAGATTATTTAAATGTAAATCGCCGTGACATTCTCGAATTTTTCCCAGGGATTGCCGTTCTTGAAACCAGTCAAAATGCTGTTGATAAAAGGTTTCACAAAATTGTTTGGTTTGGTCAAATTGTTGCCGGGTTTGAACCGTGCCGATATATTTTTCTGTTGCTTGAAAGTTATTGGCTATGGACTGCCAAACCACATCTGGATTACCAAAGGCAGTAATTTCTTGATTAGTTGGGGTTTGTTGGTGAAATTCCGCCACCCGTTTACCTAGACGAATAATGTGATCAGCGGTTAATTGCTGGTGTTCAAATAAGGAGGAAAGTAAACAATCTTGGGGAAATTGTCGCATTTGTAGAACGTAATCATCCCCTTGACCTTCTTTTTCTCCCCAATACCATTGCTGATCTTGATAGTAAAGCGGTAAGACTTGTTGATAAATATCTGGAGCTACAGGCAAATTTAAGCGTAATTCTTCCTGTAAAAAATGGTGACGTTTTGCCGGGGTAGAATAATCTAAAAACCCAAAATCCACTGGCTTTTTCAATTTATAAGCATACTCGCCTGTCAAGAAAACCGCCGAACAATGGGTCTGCAAACAGGCGATCGGCGTGTCTACCGGATGGGGATAAAATGATGGCTCCTGCATCGCTTGCATGAGGGATTGAAATCGGTTTGGATGGTCATTCATAACCTTATTTAAAGAACAGTGTTTTTGAACGCTAAGCAAATGATTAATTGGCCAATCTTAAAACGGCAATGGTTGGTCAATCCCAAAGCAGCCATTGTAGCCGCGGGCATAGTGGGCTTAGCCTCCCCCTCCTAAGCTACATCTACCCATCAGCCTCATTTTGCCCCCCCTGCCCCCCAAATTTGGGGGGAGATTAGTATATTTCACTATTCCAAGTCCCCCAGAATTGGGGGATTTAGGGGGCCAGAGAAGGTTAAGCAGGAAATCAAAGACTTGGGTGTACACGGTAGATGGCAAGGGGAGGGACTAGACTGGCGATCGAACGCTAGTAGAGCCAGCCTTTAAGACGACGGGCCACTTGAGGGCGACGTAATTTTCGCATCGCCTTGCTCTGGATTTGGCGCACCCGTTCCCGCGAGAGGTTAAACATATTTCCCACTTCCTCAAGGGTGTAACTTTGGTGACTGGCGATGCCATAGCGTAGACAAATCACTTCCATTTCTCGTTCGGTCAGTACTTCCCCCAAGACCTCGACAATTTCTTGCCGTAACATCGACTCGTTCATTAAGTCTTCTGGCAGTTGTAGATCTTGATCTTCGAGGAGTTCCACCAATTCCGTATCTTCCCCTTTGCCAACGCGATGGTTTAAGGACAGGGATTGACGGCGTAGTTGGAGCAGATGGCGCAATTGACCAGCGGGGATATCCAAGGCTTCAGCCAGTTCTGCTTCGCTGGGATTGCGTTTAAGGTCTTGTTTGAGGGTACGTTGGGCTTTTTTGATTTTATTGAGCTTTTCGACGATGTGAATCGGTAAACGAATGGTGCGGGCATCGTTGGCAATGGTGCGGGTGATGGCTTGGCGGATCCACCAATAGGCATAGGTGGAAAATTTATAGCCTTTGTCGGGATCAAATTTTTCAGCGGCTCGGTTTAAGCCGATCGCCCCTTCTTGGATCAAGTCTAGGAATGGAACACCGCGATTTAAGTAGCGTTTAGCGATGGACACCACCAGACGTAAATTAGAGCGAATCATCCGCCGTTTTGCCGCCCTCAGTTGGTAAAGCCAAATATCAAATTGCCTAACCTGGCTGAAATTCATGGCCTCGGCCCATTCTTGTTGGGACGGCGATCGCCCGAGGGTATCTTGTAATTGCTGACGGGTTTCCTCGGCGGCAACTAATAATTGCACTTGTTGGGCCAACTCCACCTCTTCCGCCGCAGTTAACAGGGGATAGCGGGCCATTTCCTTGAAAAATGCCCCGATTGTATCCTCA
>JBJOGT010000239.1:0-3174 GCA_046048115.1 Cyanobacteriota bacterium
GTTATCGGCTCAATTGGATGTACAACTGGATCAAGATAGTTTCTAACTTTTTTAAATCAATTTCAAAAGCCTAAATCTTCCCTGGCGATCGCCGCTGCGGTGAGGAGTTCTTGGTCGGGGGTTTCTCGCCAATCATTACAACCAATTTCTGCATAAAACTGTTGGTCATAGGCACGGGTTCTGACCACCACCGGCATGGGCACGGCATGGCCAAGAATTAAAGCCTGTTGTTTGGAGTCTAATTTGGCCAACACCGATCGTAAATTTTGCCCGCCGGAAACCCCAGTAAAAATGGCTTCGATATCCTTCTCATCATTGAGCAGGCAAGTGATCCGTGTACCAATTTGGGACATCACTTCATTATCAATGCCCGAGGGTCGCTGATCCACCACCAGCAACGTCACAAAATATTTCCGCATTTCCCTGGCGATCGTGCCAAAAATCGTTTGATGGACAATACTTGAATCTAAAAAACGGTGCGCTTCTTCAATGGTGATCACTAACTGTCGCGGGCGATCGACCGGGTTTTTACTTTGTAAAAATTTTTCCGCCTTTTTAACATAAATGCCATGGATACGACGGGTGAGCATATTGGTCGCCAACATATAGGACAACAAATTGGATTGGGAACCAAATTCAATCACCACATGTTTACCGGCTTCTAAACAAGCTAATAATTGATCAATATAATTATGGGCGCTAACTTGTTTTAAATACTTTAAACTTTCTAACCGTTTTAACTTCCGTTGCAGAGACATAATTGAACCCGCATGGCCCTGTTTTTCTTCACAAAATACTTTGATATCTTCATTGCTCATATCCAATAATCGGGTAATCCAGCTCCGTCCAAACTCCGAACACAAAATATTGGCATTATCCAATGCCGCTTCCGATAACCCCAACTCAAACCCCACTAACCGAATGTCTTCAATTTCAATTTGATCAAAACTTAAATATAATTCCTGGGCATCTCGAACCCCCCGCCGTTTGGTGGATTCCGCATCCAGGGTAAAAATTTCCACCTCCCCCGGAAATAATTGTCGTAATCCCTTCACCGTCGAAACGGTTTTGCCTTCCCGCATGGCTTCCCAGCCATATTCCGAGTGCATATCAAACATTAAATTAACCGCCGCTTGTTTACGAATAATGCCGGAAATCAACAACCGTGTTAAAAAAGATTTCCCTGTCCCCGACTTACCAAATACCCCATTACTTCTTTCCACAAACCGGTCTAAATCTAAACAAATGGGCACTTCCATATCCAACGGTTGACCAATGGCAAAATTGCGCCGAAAGGGATCTTCTTCCCAACCAAACACCATGCGAAAATCCCGCTCACTGGCTTCATAAACCTGACTAAAGTGAGCGGGAATCGTTTTCACCGGCAATAATTCTAATTCTGCACTACTATTAGCTTGGTAAGACCCGATGCCATTACCGTTATGCTCTTTTTGTTCAGCCCCATTTTGCCAATCGGCTTGATCTTCATCAACTTGGGTTAACATCAACATCGGCGCTAATTCTAAGGTTCCAAATGTTCCACTTCCCGCCAGCACGTCCCGCATAAAATCATCTTCCACACTGGGGGGATTGGCCAAAATGCGAGGATTCGCCGTCCCTAAAGAGACATCAGTTAGCAAACAGAAAAACCGCGATCGCCGTCCTTGAATGACCAGAAATTTCCCCACCCGCATATCCTCCACTGACACATCGGCATGAAGCCGGACTTCTAGCCCTTTACTAAGGGAACCTTGGGTAACGGAGCCGAGGGGGTGATCTTGCATGGGGTCGTTTATGTGGGAATTACAGCCAATTTAACCTGTTTTCTGGCTTTGATCGACTTTTCAGGTGTATTCAGTTCTTAAAAGTCAGTTCTTATTTTATATTCTGATGGGATAACCAGTGTTGAGTAATGACCAAAAATTCTTGGCTACTATTAATCATAAATTCAGTTTGTTGTTTATCAAAAATAACAGTTTCATCATAATCACTTAGTTGCCGTAAATCAAAAGCAGTAGTTAAGATTTTAGAAAATTCTTGAGATATTTCTCCCGTTTTAATAAAATGCTGGCCAAATTGCTGGATTAATCCTTTATGGCTTTTGACATTAATATTTTTAGCGGCTAATAATGCTTGGCTTGCATGGTAAAGGCAATAATAAGCACGGGAAACGGCTGCTGAATAAATCCCATTCTCCCACAAAATTTTAGTTGCCTTCAATTCTTCCTGACTTTTTTCAATCAATAAAGGAATACGATTCATAGGGGGACTCCCTCCTGTCTTATATTGATCAGCAATGGGGTTTGTTTATGCAAATAATCATTTTCAGTGACTGGAAAGATCGAAATTAGCTGATCATATTTTAGATTTAATTGATTTTTGATGTCACCTAAACGGATGATTTCATCCCCAGCAGAATCCATTGCAGTCAAAACAATCATCACATCAATATCGGATTCTGTTGTTGCTTCTCCCCTGGCTTGAGATCCATATAAGATGATTCTTTTTAGGCTATCGCCATAAAACTGTTCAATCTTTTGACAAAGTTCATTTAAAAGTAATTTGACTGTCAAATCTTTAGTCATGAGTGTTAATTCAAAATTTTTTCGATGACCTTTTCCCGTTTGAGCAACAGCAAAGCCGTAATCATACCAATTATTGCCAAAAATGCCATGGGGTAAAACACATAATTATACGTGCCCAATAAATCTCGAATACGACCCGTCACCAATGTACCAATCAACGCGCCTACACCATAGGCTGTGAAAACGATGCCGTAGTTTTGAGCATACTGATCAGGATTAAAAAACCGCAGGGTGATGGTGGGAGCCATGGCTAGCCATCCCCCCAAGCAAAACCAAAACAGACAAAAGGCAATCAAATAGGTTGCCACCTGTCCGGTTTGAGCATTCGCCATTAATAAACAAGCAATGAGAATAAGAGTGTAAGAAAAAATGGCGATGTAGTGGGGTTTAAAGCGGTCGCTCAACCAACCAAACAGGGGACGACTGACCCCATTAAACAGGGCGAAGAGGGAGACACTGCTGGCCGCAACCGTGGGACTAATTTTAATGATTTCTTGGCCAACGGGGCCAGAAATACCGATAGCACTCAAGCCAATGACCGTACCAATGGCATAACAAATCCACAGTCCATAAAAGGAACGACTGGTTA
>JBJOGT010000240.1:0-2960 GCA_046048115.1 Cyanobacteriota bacterium
TGCCCATGCCCCAGAATCTATTTCACCGGTTTGGGACACTACCAACACTTGATGCCTCTAAGGAGGTAATAGTCGCCTTTTGCCAGGGGCTAAATCATTTTACGATAGGAGAATGCAACAACTTACCCTTACCCGACCCGACGACTGGCACCTTCATCTGCGCGATGGTGAAGCCCTGAAAGCGGTGTTACCCCATACTGCACGACAGTTTGCCCGCGCCATCATTATGCCGAATTTGCAACCCCCGGTGCGATCAGTCGCTGATGCGGCTGCCTACCGTGATCGCATTATTGCGGCCATTCCCCCAGGGATGCGGTTCGAACCACTGATGACCCTCTACCTCACCGATAACACCTGTCCCGAAGATATTATCGCCGCCAAAGCCTCTTCGTTTATCAAAGCGGTAAAGTACTACCCAGCAGGAGCAACAACCAATTCAGATTTTGGGGTAACGGACATTCGACGGTGCGATCGGGTTTTTGAAGCCATGCAGCAGGTAGACATGCCCCTCTTACTCCACGGGGAAGTCACCAACGACACTGTTGATGTTTTTGAGCGTGAAAAAGTCTTCATTGAAACCTATTTAATGCCGCTCAGATTGCGATTTCCCGACCTACGCATTGTACTTGAGCACATTACCACCTCAGATGCAGTGCAGTTTGTCCTTTCTACCGACAAAGTTGCCGCAACCATTACCCCCCAACACTTATTATTCAGTCGCAATATTCTCTTTAAAGGGGGGATTCGTCCCCATTTTTATTGTCTGCCCATTTTGAAGCGTGAAGAACATCGTTTGGCCATTTTGCAAGCAGCAACCTCGGGCAATCCCAAGTTTTTTCTGGGGACGGATAGTGCCCCCCATGCCCGCGATAGTAAAGAATCCGCCTGTGGCTGCGCGGGATGCTATTCGGCACTGCACGCCATGGAGTTGTATACCGAGGTGTTTGAACGGGCTAATGCTCTGGATAAACTAGAGGCGTTTGCCAGTTTACATGGGCCAGATTTTTATCAATTGCCACGCAATACGGAACAGATTACGTTGACCAAAACTCCTTGGCGCATTCCTGATCAATTACCCTTTCTTAACTCTGGGCTGGTGCCGTTACGGGCAGGGGACGAGCTAACTTGGCAAATGGTTTACCCTAACCATTTAGCATAGTGTCAGTGGCTGGAATACTTCGGGGTTAAATATGGCAAAATAACTATCGCCGTATTGCCCCATTACACCAGCCAAAATTGCTCCAGTTGTGGAGAAACGGTCAAGAAATCCCCCAGTGTCAGGACGCATAATTGTCCCCACTGTGGGTACATCGAAGACCGGGATGTGAATGCTGCCAAGATAATCCTGCAACGTGGATTAGCTACCCAAGGGCACTGGGAAAGCCATACGCTTGGGGAGATCGACCATCTAGTTTCGTTGGAGCAATCCTGCGAGCTTACGGTTGGTCTGTGAACCAAGAATCCCCGTCGTTTACGGCGGGAAGTGTCAATAAGTCCCATGGATTGATCGTTATGCGCCTCAATACTAAAGCCAAAGCCTTTTTAACCCAGGAAATCAGCAAACAGGCCGATCCCCTCGGTTGGGAAATTCAAAAAGAGATTGTCCTTAAACGTTTAGATAAATTATCAGTGGAAACCGGTCGCCCGTTGAGTAAGGAAGAATTGGCTGGGCAGGTTAGTGATATGTTTCCTAATTTTGAGGATAGGGCATTAGTAAAAGCTGCCAAGCTGAATATGGCTAAAAATTGGGGACTGTGGCTGACCCTGAGCGGGGTTTTGGGCGCTGGGATAGGGGGTTTTATCGGCTTAGTGTGGTTAGTGAATTTGCCCTATCCGATGGTTAGGCGACCTGTGGCCCGGGTGGCACCAATGCTATTGCTGCCCAGTTATTTGAATATGGATCGTAACTATCGAGAGGCGATCGCCCATGTGGAGCAGGCGGATCAATTGGTGAATAATGCCACCAGTGGGGCAGATATTGACCTAGGGGCGGAAAAAGTGAGACTTGCCCAGGCTAATTTAGATCAATTACCGGTGTGGTTTTTAGGCTATGAACCCGTCAAGGTTTGTCAGTTTATGGGCGGCTGTTCCTGGCGTTTTACCTTTGATGAATTTCAACGGGCCCGGGCCCAGGTAGGGCGAATGGAAGCAAGGGTTTTTCAAGAAAAAAATGCGTTAACCGCTTTAGAAAGTGCCGAAATCCAAATTCAAACCGCTAAAACAAATTTTCAACAGGGCACCGATGTCCAACAAAAACAAACGGCGATCGCCCACTGGCAAGAGGGCATTAACCAACTTGAGTTGATTCCCCCCCAAACCCTAGCCGGTAGTCAAGCGAAAAACAAATTACGGCAATCAGCCCAGGAATTTAACCAAGTAGCCGGAGCCATTGTCGGGGGCGCTCAAACCCAATCGATGATCGGTGCGGCCCAACAATTTGCCAACCGCGCTAATCAAATGGGGATGAACGGCCCTTTAACGGTCAATCAATGGCAAGAAGCCCTAACCCTTTACGAAATAGCCATTCAGCGACTACAGGCTGTGACCCCCCAAGATCCCCAATATTTGGCGTCCCAAACTTTTTTGGCTGACTACATCCAGAAACAGGGCCAGGTCAAAACCCGCTTGGCGGCGGAACAAGCTTCTAGGTACAAACTTGAGCAAGCTGAGGCCATGATTCAAGCTTTATTGAGTGATTTACCCAACGGGAGAGATGCCCAAACCCGTAATCAAATCAAAGGCCAAATTAGTCAAATCATTGCCCTATTACAAAAAGTAGAACAAGGTACAACGGTTTATGATGACGCTCAAACCCTGATCCAAAAAGCCCAACAAGCTTCCGATAAACTCTGATCCGCAACCAACCCGTAAACTAAAAAAATAGGTAGTGATTCGGATGTAGTGAAGAAAGCTTAATTGCAGGCCAGTCGGGAGTTATAGTCATGAATAAAGTACCAAAT